>JALYQJ010000112.1 GCA_030855875.1 Acidobacteriota bacterium | reverse complement strand
AGACTTTTCATAAACCATTCCAGGGCTTTCGCCGGATCGTCGTAAATCTGCACCGAGGGTTGGTTTTCGCGCGGGTCAACGCGGCAAATCGCTCCGCCTTCGGTCGCCGTCTTCACGCACAAAAGCGCATACATATTGTTTTTCGACAAAACGGCGGTTCTCATCTGCACCTCTTCCGGCTCAAATTCATCAAACTCGTCAAAATCTGCTAATTCACCGGCTTCGTCATCGTCAAAATCAAGGTCATCGTTTTCAAAATCAAATTCGTTGTTCATAATAATTTATAAAATTGCTGTGTAAAAAAATTGCTGTGTAAAATTAGATACTTTCTACAAGTTACACCGTTGCAGGGCAAAGTTCAATTGTTAATTTACGGCGGCAAAATTTTTCGCCCGAACTTATACGCTGATTTGCCGGAGATTTTGCGGATAAAATTCGCCTCTAAATTTTTCTTAAACTCTCGACATCGCCCGCGTGAATAATCCGAATTTCGCCGCTTTCGAGTTCGACACGCAATGCACCATTTTCTTCGATTCCGCGAGTCGTGCCGAAAATCGTTTCGTTTTCGAGCGCGGCTTTAACTTTTTTCCCGGTGAAATACGAAGACCTTTGCGCCCACGCCAGACGAATTTTTTCCGAGCCGGTTTCTTCGTTTAATATTCGATAAAATCCGTCAAAATTCGCCGTCAGATTTTCGAGCAGGTTTTCAACATCGGCTGTTTTGTTAGTTTCGGCTTCGATTGAAGTTGCAATACCGGCGATTTCAGGCGGGAAGTTCGATGATTTTAAATTGATTCCGATTCCGACGATTACGGCTAAACCGACGGGCGTTTCACAGGTTTCAGCCAAAATTCCGCTGATTTTTTTGCCGTTGATATGAACGTCGTTCGCCCATTTTATATCAGGATTTAAGTCAAAATTTTTTAGAGTTTCATAAACTGCAACCGCCGTCATCAAAGTAATCAATGATAAAAAGCGTGTTTCGATTTTCGGGCGTAAGATAATGCTGAAATAAAGTCCAGCGTCTTTTTCGGAAATCCAAACGCGCCCGTGTCGCCCACGTCCGGCGGTTTGTTGCCGTGCGACAAAGCATAAACCTTCGTCCGCGCCGCGTTTCGCTTGATCTAACGCTTCGCTATTGGTTGATGCGAGTTCGTCGAAACGAAGAATTGTAAATTTCATACGCGAATTACGCACTTATTTTCCAGAGCGAATCTGCGAAATATTTTTTCGAGCCGAAAAAGTTTCGCTCAATTTCAAATCCACTCGTTTGCGCCAAATCCGCGATCATTTCGGGGCTGTATTTCTGCGAGATTTCCATAAAAATCGGCTCCCATTGTTTAAAGCCGAAACTTTGATTTAAAGATTCAATAAAAACCGTCTGATTTTCGCGGCTGATCAGAAATGAACGCGCCGCGCATTCAACCGGACTGTAGGTTGCGTAATGCGAAAAATTTTCGAGCTTGAAATTCGCGCCGAGTTCGCGGTTGATGCGCCGCAGTAAATTCAAATTAAATTCGGCAGTTACGCCCTGCGTATCGTTGTATGCCTTTAATATTATGCGCGGGTCTTTCTGCAAATCGAAGCCGACGAAAAGCAAATCGCCCGTATTCATTACTTCGCGCAGTTGCCGGAAAAACTCGATTGAAGCGGCGGACGAAAAATTGCCGATATTCGAGCCTAAAAATAACAAAATTTTCGGGCGTTTCGATTCATTTTTGAGTGTTTCGAGAATGCGGAAATAGTCGCCGGTTTTCGCATTTATTTTCAGATCGGGAAAATCGGATGTGAATTTTTCGGTTAATATGCCAACGGCTTCGCGTGAAATATCAATCGGCGAATATGTAAAATCCGCGTTTTGCCGCGAAAAATACTTAATCAAAACGGCGGTTTTCGTGCCGTCGCCCGCGCCGAGTTCGATTAAATCAAACGACGAATTTCGTGCCGTAAACGCCTCGTAAATTTCTTCGGTCTGCGCCGAAAAAATCTCGAATTCCGCCCGCGTTAAATAATATTCCGGCAAATCCATAATCTGCCGGAACAGCCGCGAGCCTTCGTCGTCATAGAAATATTTCGACGAAAGCGTTTTCGGATTTGAAGACAAACCTTTTGAAATGTCTTCGGCAAACGAGTTCTGTTTTGTCGCGCTCGATGTTTTCATTATTCGGGATTCAGGATTTAGGATTTAGGATTCAGGATTTAAGTTTTGAATCCTAAATCTTGAATCCCGAATCATTTCGCCAGTCTTATTCCGTTAAACTGCCACCTTAAATGCGGGTGAAAAAAGTTTCGATAAGTTTTGCGGCTGTGATTTGCGGGCGTAACGACCGACGCGCCGCGCAAAACCATCTGATTTATCATAAATTTACCGTTGTATTCACCGACCGCGCCCGGCGGTTTCGTAAAATTAGGGAAAGGCAAATAAGCCGAATTTGTCCACTCCCAACGCAAACCCCAATCGAATTTGTCCGACGCGATTTCCCATTCAAATTCTGTCGGCAGCCGCACACCTTTCCATTCGGCAAACGCCGCCGCTTCGTAGAAAGAAACGTGGCAAACCGGCGCGTCCGGTTTTACCTTTCGCAAACCGGAAAACGTATAATTCATCCATTCGCCGTCGTGCACTTCCCAGTAAAGCGGCGATTTTATTTCGTTTTGGTTGACCCAATCCCAACCTTCCGCGTGCCAGAAACGGAAATTTTCGTAGCCGCCGTCTGACATAAATTCGAGATATTCGGCGTTGGTCACGAGATTTCCGCTGATGGAAAAATCGTGCGCGAAAATTTTGTGCCGTCCGAGTTCGTTGTCGAAATGAAAGCCTTCTCCGGCGAAACCGATTTCATAAACGCCTTCTTCTATTTCGATAAAACCCCTCGCTTCGGATTCACTTTTTTCGACCAGCGCGAAATTTTCGCGGTAAACCGGATAAAGCGGATTAATGCTCAGAGTGTATTTCAAATCTGTTAGAAAAAGTTCCTGATGCTGCTGTTCGTGATTTAAACCGAGAATTATTAATTCTTTTAATTCTTCGTTTAAATCCCGCGTTAGAAGTTCGCGCATTTGTTCGTCCACATATTTGCGGTAAGCGAAAACTTCTTTGACGGTCGGGCGCGATAAATCGCCGCGATTGTCGCGTCTGGTTCGGTTGCCGATTGAATTGTAATAACTGTTGAAAAGAAAGCCGAAATTCTCGTGGTAAATCTTGTAATTTTCCGCGAACTTTTTCAAAATCATTTCCTCGAAAAACCAAGTCGTGTGCGCGATGTTCCATTTCGGCGGCGAAACGTCAACGCTCGGCTGCGGAATATAATCTTCCGTTTCGAGCGGCTCGCAAAGCGTCATCGTAAAGCCGCGAACTGCTTCATAAAATCGAAGAAGTTCGCCCGGATTTTGTTTTTGCTGATGTGTTGCCTGCATAGATTTATTAAAACAAAAAAATAAAGCAAAAGAAAATAATTTCTCTTACTTTATTTTTAAATCGCGGCAAAAATTTGATTTATTCCGTATTTTTGAAGCTAATTGAAAGTTCGATTTTTAACAAGGCTTCTTTGCAGATTTCGGCGAGGTAATAATCCTGATTGTTTAAGTTCGCCTGTAAAACGGTCTTTGCCGCCGCGTCGCCGATTGCGCCGAGCGCGAAAGCCGCTTCGCGTTTTGTGTCGTCGGTTTCATTCGGGCTTTGCAAAGTTTGAATCAAAACGAAAACCGCCGAACGGAAAACGGGAAATTGTTCGGCGAGTGTCGGAAAGTTCGGTTTTTCGATTTCTTTAGATTCTTCGGGCAGAAAGTTACGCGGTGTGAGAACTTCTACTTTTCCGGTTTGAACGATTTGCGCGATTTGCCCGATTGAACGCGCCGCGCTGCGACGGAGAAAATCGTCGGCTTCATCATCCTTTTTCGACTTTCTCTGCAAAATCCGCGTCAGCGCGTCAATTGCCGAAACATCGCCGATCTCGCCTAAAGCGACTATTGCCGCGTTTCTGACTTCAGCGTTTTTATCTTTCTGAAAAACCTGCAAAAGCGGACTGACAGCCAACGGATTTCGCACTTTTCCGAGCGCGTAAGCCGTTTCGCGGCGGACGAGTTCTTTTTTATCACTTAAAAGCGGTGACAAAACTGCAAAGGCTTCGTCGTGCGGCAGAAAAATTACGGAGAAAACGGCGGTCGCCCGAACAATTTCCGACGAATCGCGCAAAGCCGGAACAGCTAAAACGGATGCTTTCGCCGTTTCCAGATTTCTGATTTGCTTGAGTGCTTCGCGTTTTTCTTCAACATTTCCCGATTGAATACTCTTTTGCAGGGCAATTTGAATCGGCAAAAAATCAATTTCTTTTTGTGTAAAGATATTGTTCTGGGCGAAGAAATTTCCCGCAAAGAGGGAAAGCACGCAAAGAAGCAACGAACATTGAAACCAAAGTTTCGATGCCGTAATTCGTAATTCGTAATTTGTAATAAAATTTTTCACGCCGCCCGCTGAACATTTTGCCGACGAACGCGCTCCCATTCGACAACTTGCCGCGCACGTTTATTTTCGTAAGCGTCCGAGAGCGAAACGATTAAATCGTCGTTTGATTGATTATCTTTTAATTTGGAAATACGTTTGGTAAGAATTGTGGAAATATAATCTAAAACGGCTAAACCCTCGTTTTCGTTTAACTTGTTGATTTCGGCAGCGATATTTGAATTATTTTGTTTGACCATCTCCGTATCTCCTTTTTTTCACGGCAGACAGTCGGATTACAAACTCACATTCTCAAGTTTTCGACTGTCGGCAGTAATTTTTTATTAACATCAGGTATTTCGTTTATGTAAATTTCCTAAGTTTTCAGCTTTACTAAAATAGCATAAAACGAACAGCATTTACAACACTCAAGCCGTTCGCCGAACGGATCGAATATGCGGCATAAGTTTTGCAAAGTTTACCCGTAAGCGGGCGACAATTCTTACCTAATTGTATGAAAAAGATTCGTTTCGTTTCGTTTTATGCTCCAATCCGCAATTGCAAAATTTCCCGACGAACTGATTTCGGACGTTCGCCGGACGAAAATCTCCGAAAGTCGTTTATCGGTCGAAAAAAACGGTCAAATGATTTTAGAGAGAATCGCGTGTTTTGAAAGAAAAGCCGTCGGCGAATGTCTGGAAAAATACGGAAATTTCATTTGGGCTTTAGCAAAAACTTACACTGAGACGACCGAAGAGGCTGAAGAAACGGTCGAAAAAGTTTTTCTCGATATATGGAGTAATGCCAGATTTTTCGATCCGGCTAGAATGAACGAAAAAACCTTTATCCTGTTAATCGCCCGCCGCCGTTTACAAATGCAAAAACGCGGTTCGCCGGTTGATTGACCGGGTAATTTTAACCACGAAAAAGGGAGTAATAATATGAAAAATTTTGATAGTTTAGATTCCGATATGCAGGGCGTTTTAGAGCAATTGATGAAGTTTAATTCGCCGCCGATTGAAAACTTAACACCAGCTAATGCGCGTAATACGCCGACTTTCAAAAACGCCGTCGAAGAAATGGCATCAAACAGCGCAACGGTTCGGACGATGAATGTGGCGATGCCCGCGATGCCGGAGCCGGTCAGCAAAGTCGAACACATTTTGATTCCGACGAGCGAAGGCGAAGTTTTGGCGCGTGTTTTTTCGCCCGATGCCGATGAAAAGAATTTGCCGGTTATCGTCTATTTTCACGGCGGCGGCTGGGTGATTGCCGATTTGAATGTTTATGAATCGTCGTGCCGCGCTTTGTGCAACGCGGCGGAAGCAATCGTCGTATCGGTCGCTTACCGACAATCGCCGGAAGTAAAATATCCGGCGGCAGTCAACGACGCTTACGACGCGACGCAGTGGATTATGCAAAACGCCGCAAAGATCGGCGGCGACCCGAACCGCGTGGCAATCGCGGGCGAATCGGCGGGCGGAAATCTGGCAGCCGTCACTTGTTTGCGGGCAAAAGACGAAGGAGGACGGATGCCAATCGCGCAACTTCTCGTTTATCCGGTGACGGACACTTCGATGTCGCAAGCGTCTTACGCTGAAAATACAGACACACAGCCGCTTAATTCTTCGATGATGACGTGGTTTTGGAAGCATTACCTGGAAAGCGATTCGCAAAAATCGGAAAAATACATTGCGCCTTTGACGGCAAATGACTTGAGCGGACTTCCGCCCGCAATTATAATCACGGCGGAATTCGACCCTTTGCGTGACGAAGGCGAACAATACGCGCAAAAGTTGGCGGATGCGGGCGTTTCCGTAAAATCGCAACGCTACGACGGCGTAACGCACGAATTTTTCGGTCTCGCGGGTGCGGTCGGCAAAGCGAAAGATGCCGTCACATTTGCGGCGGACGGTTTGAAGGAAGTTTTTGAAATCACCGGCAAATCACGCGCGGCGTAATTCCATTTCAAATTCACATTTAAAAATGCAGGGTCGAAGCGGCTCTGCATTTTTGTTTGCCGCAAAAACTTGACAATAAAACGATTTGAGTTTATCAAAGAATTATGACTTTTTTCCGCAGAAATCTCGCCCTTAGATAGCCGCTCGTTGAAACTTCGTTCGACGACGCGGCGCAGCAATCGCAAATTAAAATCAAAATTATAATTCAAAGTAGATGAAATTAGTTTAATTAGCTAAGATTGTCTTTTTATTTCGGGCGCGAAAGACGGCGAAAATGTTCGTATTTCTTCGCAGCTAAATTACGAAAATTTTATGGACGAGAAATATTTTGCACAAAAAATAGAAGATAAATGGCAGACGAAATGGCGCGAATCAGGCGCGTTTGAAGCCGAAATTGATTATTCAAAGCCGAAGTTTTACCAGTTGGAGATGCTGCCGTATCCGTCGGGCAATCTCCATATGGGTCACGTTCGCAATTATTCAATCGGCGACGCGCTCGCCTGGTATAAGCGTTTGAAAGGTTTTAATGTGCTGCATCCGATTGGCTGGGATTCCTTCGGGCAGCCGGCGGAAGACGCGGCGGTCAAGCGCGGCGTGAATCCGCGCGACTGGACGGAAGAAAACATCAATTATATGCGCGGGCAGTTGCAGCGTTTGGGATTAAGCTACGATTGGCGGCGCGAGGTGGCGGCGCATCGTCCCGAATATTACAAATTCGACCAATGGTTTTTCCTCAAAATGTATGAAATGGGCTTGGCGTATAAGAAATTAACGCAGGTTAATTGGTGTGAATATGACAAAGCCACGCTGTCGAACGAACAGGCTTCTGGCGGAATTTGCTGGCGTTGCGGCAATAAGGTAACGAAAAAGGATTTGGAGCAGTGGTTTTTTAGAACGACCGCTTATGCCGACCAACTGATTGACGATATGGCGGAAATTGAAGCGGGTTGGGCGGAAAAGGTTTTGAAACGACAGCGCGATTGGATCGGACGCTCGGAAGGCGCGTTTGTCGAATTCAAAATTACAGATTTCAGATTCCAAATTCCAAATTCAGGAAAAGACGAAAATCTTGAATTTGGAATTTGGAATCTGGAATCCATAAAGATTTTCACGACGCGGATTGATACGATTTACGGCGCGAACGCGATTATCGTTGCGGCGGAACATCCGATTATCGAAGCTAATTTCGACGTTTTTCCAGACGAAACGAAAGCGGTCGTCGAAAAAATCAGAGCCGACAAATTGAAAGTTACCGATCACGAAGCGGAAGTCGAAAAAGAAGGCGTTGACACGGGCTTGAAGGCGATAAATCCGTTTTCGGGCGAAGAATTGCCGGTTTGGGCGGCGAATTATGTGTTGATCGAATACGGCACGGGCGCGGTGATGAGCGTTCCGGCGCACGACGAACGCGATTTTGAGTTTGCGAAGAAATATAATTTGCCGATCAAATCCGTAATCGAACCGCACGGAAATTCGTTGGAAATTTCAAACGACAACAAGTTAGCAGTGAACGAAGAAATTGATTCGGTATTTTCCGATTACGGCGTAATGATTAACTCGGCGGAATGGAACGGAAAAGACAGCGCGGACGCTAAAAAGGAAATGGCTCAATACGCCGAACGACACGGTTTCGGCGAAGCGGCGACAACTTATCGTCTGCGCGATTGGGGCGTTTCACGTCAAAGATTTTGGGGTGCGCCGATTCCGATTATTTATTGCGAAAAGTGCGGCGTCGTTCCTGAAAAATACGAGAATTTGCCGGTTGAATTGCCGGAAAAAGTCGAGATTACGGGCGCGGGTGAATCGCCTCTGGCAAAAGCTGAAAGTTTTGTGAATACGAATTGCCCGAAATGCGGCGAAGCGGCTCGACGTGAAACCGATACGATGGATACGTTTGTTGATTCGTCTTGGTATTATTTTCGCTACACCGATCCGCACAATTCCGAAATGCCGTTTGACCCGAAAATTGCGGCGTATTGGATGCCGGTTGATCAATACGTCGGCGGCGACGACCACGCCGTGATGCACTTGATTTACACGCGCTTCTGGACAAAAGCGATGCGCGATATGGAATTGGTCGCGTTTAGCGAGCCGGTCAAACGTCTTTTGACGCAGGGAATGGTTATCGGCGAAACGTTTTTCGATGAGATTCCGAATCCTGACGAGCCGGACGGCAAAGGCAAGCGCGTTTATTTTCCGTCTTCATCCGTCACGGTCGAACGTGAGACAAAAGGCAAAATCATCAGCGCGACAAATGCTGACGGCAAAGTTTTGAAACACGCCGTCGAGCGAATGTCGAAATCAAAAGGCAACGGCGTTGACCCGGACGAAATGATTGAGATTTACGGCGCGGACGCGGCGCGGCTGTTCATTTTATTCGCGGCTCCGGCGGAAAACGAACTCGTCTGGAACGAATCGGGAATCGAAGGCGCGGTCAGGTTTTTACAGCGCGTCTGGCGTTTCGTTTGGAAATGGCGAAGCAAAATTCAGGATTCAGGATTCAGGATTCAGGATTTAGAATTTTCTGCCGATGCCAGAAAATTGCGGCAGAAAACGCATCAGACCATCAAACGCATTACGGAAAATTTTGAATCTTTGCAGTTTAACACGCCGATTGCGGCTTTGATGGAATTGTCGAATGCAATTCACGATTTTAAAGTCGAGCCGGAAACGGCAAGTGAAAGCGATATTTTCATTTTGCGCGAAGCCGTGACGAGTTTAATTTTGATGCTCGCGCCGTTCGCACCGCATACGGCGGAAGAACTTTACGCAAACATCGTCGGAAATGATAACGGAATGCTGGCGAACGATGCGCGTTTTCCTGAATACCGCGAAGAATTTGCCAAAGCCGACGAAATCGAAATTCCGGTGCAGGTCAACGGCAAACTGCGCTCGCGCGTTTTAGCCGCGCCCGATACTTCAAACGACGAACTCGAAAAAATGGCTCTCGCCGATGCGAAAGTTCTGGAATTTATCGGCGGCAGACAAATCGTAAAAGTCATCGTCGTACCGAAGCGTCTAGTCAATATCGTTATTAAAAATTAGCGTAAATCTTATCTTTAAAGTAAAAACGCGGGTTGATTACGGCGCACTAATCCGCGTTTTTTCGTTTTTACCTTGATTGACAAACCTAAAAAAACTAAAATCAAATTGCAATAAGTTTGCGAAACTTCCGTCTGCGGTTGTATTTAAGATTAAAAAATCGCAAAATTTTTCCAGACAAGACCCGAAACCCGAAAATGAAAGAGTGCCAACATTGTAAAAAGTGTTATTCCGATGATGTCAACGTGTGTCCCGAAGAAGGGATGCCGACGTTTCATACCATTAGCGGCGAACCTGTTCTCGACGGTAAATATCATCTCGACAGAAGGTTGGGGCAGGGCGGAATGGGCGTTGTTTACTGCGCCCGCCACGCTTATCTGAAAACTCAGCACGCGATCAAAGTCATTCTGCCGGATTTGGTCGGCAATGATCCGCAGCTCGTCACGCGCTTTCGTCAGGAAGCTCTCGCCGCCGCCGCCATTAAACATTACAACGTCGTTTCCGTCACCGATTACGGCGTAGCGATGGGAACGATGCCGTTTCTCGTAATGGAATATGTCGAAGGCGAATCGCTGCACGATCTTCTGACCCGCGAAGGACGACTCGCGCCCGAAAAAGCTCTCGAACTGATAACGGCAATTTGCAACGGCATCGGCGCGGCTCATCATCAGGGAATCGTTCATCGTGACTTGAAACCGCTTAACATAATGATTTGTAAGGACAAACAAAGCCTTAGCGAAGCGGTCAAGATTCTCGATTTCGGATTGGCAAAAATCAAATCCGGCGAGCTGCTCGGTTCATTTATTCAGGCGCAGACGACCGGATTGATGGGTTCGCCTTATTATATGGCTCCCGAACAATGGTCGGATGAAGAACCCGACGCGCGTTCCGATATTTACTCTCTGGGCGTGATGCTTTTTCAGATGCTGACCGGAGACGTGCCTTTCAAAGGCTCTTCGATTCCGGCGATTATGAAAAAACATTTGACCGACGCGCCGCCGTCGTTCGCCGATCTTGGAGTAAACTTATCGCCGCGAATAGAATTGGCGGTGCGGCACACGCTCGAAAAGGAACCGGAAAAACGAACGGCTTCGGTTGAAATTATGATCGGCGAATTGCGGAGCGCAATCGGCGTCACCGCGCAAGGCATCGGTGTAGTTAC
>JALYQJ010000451.1 GCA_030855875.1 Acidobacteriota bacterium | reverse complement strand
GAATCGTCAAATCTTTGTTAACAAAAACCCGTCCGGCTTTGTCGGTTTCCGCGCCCAAACCTTTGCCGAGATGCGAAGCCTCGACTCCGGTCGCCCAGACCGCGACATCGCATCTAATCCATTTTTCGCCGACTTTTACGCGCCCGTTTTCAATATCGGTTACGAAACTGTTGAGATGAACTTCAACGCCCAAATCTTCCAAATCTTTTTTCGCGCGGGCGGAAAGTTCCGGCGCGAAAGTATTTAAAATTCTGTCGCCGCCTTCAAAGAGCATCACCAGAGCGCGGCGCGTATCAATCAAATTAAAATCTTTTGCTAATGCTTGTCTGGCGATTCCGGCAATCGCTCCGGCGAGTTCAACGCCGGTCGGACCGCCGCCGATGACGACAAAATTCAGATGCTTTTTTACTCCGGTCAGATATGCTTCGCGTTCGGCAAGTTCAAAAGCCAACAGGACACGACGGCGAATTTCCAAAGCATCTTCAAGCGTTTTTAATCCCGGAGCGGAATTTTCCCAATCGTCGTGTCCGAAATACGAATGACGCGCGCCCGCCGCGACAATTAAATAATCAAACGCGATGAGCGAACCATCGTGCAGTTGTATCGTTTGATTTTTCTCGTCAATATCAACGGCTTCGCCTAAGATTACTTCGATATTTTTATAACGATGCAGAATCCGGCGAATCGGCGAAGCGATTTCGCCGGGCGACAAAACCGCCGTCGCCACCTGATACAGCAAAGGCTGAAAAGTGTGATGATTTTTGCGGTCAATGAGAGTCACTTCGACCGCTTCGTTTCCTAACACTTTCGCCGCCTGAAGTCCGCCGAAACCGCCGCCAATGATGATAACTTTTGGTTTATTCTTCGCCTGATTCATAAGATCAAATCTCCCGCTTTAACCACGACAACCTAATTTTTTTGTATCATCTCATACGCCGATAAATTTTGCATAAAGCGAACGCGCCGCCGAAACGTCGTCTGTTCCGCGAATGATAGCGCGACCGTCGCGGAAAACCGTCAATTCGTATTCGTCAATATTAAACCGCAAAAGATATTCGTTGAGTTTTATTTCGCCGAGATTTTTCAGCTTTTCGGCGAGATTTTCCAGATTAATTTGCGCGGGGCGCGGCGGCGAGATTTGAACGGCGTTTCGTCCGCACAAAACGGCGGAAAATTCGATTGCTTCGGCTTCGAGAAACTCGAAATTCCGCTTTCCGCAGCATTCGCAATCGGCGTTCGGCGCACTCAATTTAATTTTGCGCCAATCGTTTTGCCAGACATCAATCTGAATCAAAGATTTGTGTAATTTATCGTGATTTCCGGTTAGAATTTTCAACGCTTCCGCCACCTGAATCGCCGAAACGCTCGCAATAATCGGCATAATAACGCCCGCTGTGTCGCACGTCGGCGCACTTCCGGCAGTCGGCATTTCCTCGAAAATACAGCGCAGACACGGCGTTTTAAACGGAAAAATCGTCATCGTCGCGCCGTAACTCGAAACTGCCGCGCCGTAAATCCAAGGTTTGTTCGTTTTCACGCAAGCGTCATTTAACAAATAACGAATCTGAAAATTGTCCGTGCCGTCCAAAACCAAATCGCAGTCTTTTATCAAATTTTCGACGTTTGAATGATTTACGTCCGCGACAATCGCTTCGACTGCAACGTCGGAATTGATTTGCGAAATCCGGTTTCGCGCCGCAACCGCTTTCGGCAGTCTTTCCGCCGCATCCGATTCACTGAACAAAGTCTGCCGCTGCAAATTGGTGTATTCAACGAAATCGCGGTCAACGATTCGCAATTTTCCAACTCCGGCGCGAGCCAGCATTTCCGCGTGCGCCGCCCCCAACGCGCCGCAACCGACGAGCAGAACGCGGGAATTTAATAATTTTCCCTGTCCGCTTGTGCCAATCGGCTGAAATAAAATCTGTCGGCTGTATCGTTCGTTCATTGTCCTTATAACTTAAAAGTTGAATCTTTTGTAATGATATTTTCTATACAAAAATATCCAACTGCTGTAATCTAATAGCAATCAATTATGACTATAGTTGATGTTGAAGCAAATGATTTTGGAAACAACACAAAAAGTTCCGCTCAATGTTTGGGAAGACGGCACGATTCGCGTCAAAAATACGCGCTTGCTGATTGATATGATTGTCAACGCGCATAAACGCGGCGAATGTCCCGAAGAAATTTACGAGGCTTTTCCGTCAAAAGATTATACGGTTGCCGATATTTACGCTGTCATTGCATACTATTTGACGCATAAATCCAAAATTGAAAAATATCTCGCCAAGCGTGAAAAAGAGGCAGAAAAGATTTGGGGGAAAATCGAAGCAATGCCTGATTACCAAAACAACAGAACAAAACTTAAAGAAGAACTTCACGCCCGTTGGAATGCTAAGCAAAAGTAAACTAAAATCTGTAAAAGTTAAAATCGCTTTCACCGATGATAAAAATACTTGCAGACCAAAATTTCAATGGCAGAATTCTAAAAGGACTTAAATCCCGAATTCTTGAAATTGACTGCATTACAACTCACGAAATCGGTATTCAAAAATACTCGGATTATGATCTGCTGACTTTTGCCGCGCGAGAGAATCGCATAATTCTTACTCACGACGCGAAAACATTCCCAATATTTGCGTATGAAAAAATTGCCAGGCGTGAGAAAATGTGCGGCGTTATCGTTATTTCAGATCAATATCCGATTGGAATCGCGATTGATGAACTCGAAATAGCTCTGCTGTGCAATTCCGAACACGAATGGGAAAACAACATCACCCGAATTCCGCTCTAACTTACCTTTTTAACTTAATTTTTCCAAAACCGCGCGGCTCATTTCTTTCATCGGCGCGTCCAGTCCAGTCCAGATTTTTTGCTGTTTCATTGCTTGTGCGATAAGCATTGCGAGTCCGCCGATTTTCGGGACGTTTGCTTTATCGGCTTCCTGCATCAGGCGCGTTTGAAACGGAATATAAACCAGATCGTAAACCAGATGCAGGTCTTTTAATTGCTCGGCGGCAGCGGGCGTTTCGCCTTCGGCTTTGCCTTTCATTCCGAGCGGCGTTGTGTTGACGAAAATGTCGAAATCTTTGTAAGTGGAGAGTGGAGAGTGGGGAGTGGAGAGTTTCTTTAGTTTAGTGTCAAATTCTTCGGCGAAACTTTTTGCTTTTTCAGCATCTCTGGCGAAAATCGTCACTTCCGCGCCTTCTTTTTTGAGCGCGTAAACGCAAGCCCGCGCCGCGCCGCCCGCGCCGCAGACGGCGACTTTCGCTTTGCTCAAATCGCCGTAGGAATTTTTGAGCGGTTCGATAAAGCCGTGCGCGTCCGTATTGTAGCCGTGCAGCTTTCCGTTAACGATTTTCACGGTATTGACCGCGCCGATTTTTTCGGCGGTTTCGTCCAGAAAGTCTATATGTTTGATGATGTTTTGTTTGTGCGGAATCGTGACGGCAAAACCTTTGAAATTTAATTCGACTTCGCGCGTTTCCGGTTTGACCATCCGGCGCATAAATTCATCCAAATTCTGGACTTGCAGCGGCACGAAAACCGCGTTCAAATTGTGAAACTTGAACGCCGCGTTATGAATAAACGGCGACATCGAAACGCTCGTGCTGCTTCCCAAAATGCCGTAAACTTCCGTCGTTTCGTCGAGTTCTTTCGCGCGGTAAACTTCGATTAAATCTTTCACCGAAATTTGTCCGGGCGCGGTTTCTTGTCCCGAATCAAGCGAAGCGTAAGTCATAAACGCGCCGTGCGCCAAACCCAGAATTCGCGTCCATTTTCCCGCTTCGCCCATTGCTATAGGAATGATTTCTGTGTTGTCTTTTTTAGTTCTTTCGAGCAGTTTCCAAACAGTTAAAGAATCCGTTATATCGTCGGCAAAAACGGCGATCTTCAAAACGTCGTTGTTTGCATTGTTCAGTTGAGCGTTTGCTGCCTTCATTTTGTCATAAACTTTATCGAGGTTTTCGGTAACTCCGGTAAAATCGTGATGAGAGCAAATTATATTTCGATGATTCCAAACGGCATTCATTTCATATAAGTCCATTTCAAAATCCACCCAATCCGTAACGTTCCCGGATTGCCAAAACTCTAACCTTTCATTTTTACTCAGATTACGTTTGCCGCCCTGTTCTTTGGGTCTGAAAGTGCAAATCTCTTCTTTGTCCGAGACAGGCGAATTCCAAACCTGCCTGATTTCGTTCGGATTTAAACAATCAAAGCGAATTTCGATAATATCCGCTAATTCCTCGGCGCGTTTTATTTGCTTGATTGTTTCATCGGCGGTTTCGGCGCAGACCGAAACGCATATTTTTCCATTGTTCATAAAACTCAAAAGCGCACCCTTGCTTACGCGCAGGTTTCTGCCCCGGTTTCCGTCCTGTTTGCGGAAGAATTCATATTCATCACGAACGAAAGCGCGGCGATCAAACACGCGATTACGCCGAAAGCGGCGCAGACGACGATTAAGGTTTGTCCGCTTTGTTTGACGGCAATCGCCGTCAAAGCCCACGCGACGGCGAGCGGAT
>JALYQJ010000450.1 GCA_030855875.1 Acidobacteriota bacterium | reverse complement strand
CGAAAAAGCCGTTAAAATCAACTGGCAGTTTTCAATTGAAACGGCTCGGACGAAACTAAACAGGCATTACGAAAAGGTCAATCTTGAGAATAAGAAATACCTAAAAACTTAATTTACGGACTACTAATTTTGTCAAAGTAAATAATCTGGTAGTGAACTAAATGTATTGCCCAAATACATTTAGTTCACTACCTTTTTTCGCACTAATTAAAACGCCGGTTCTTCATAAATTCCGTAAACATCGCGCAGAGCCGTGCAGTTTTCTTCTACATTTAAGCAGCGTGCAGTAAAACGCTTTCCAGAGTGTGCGGCAAAGCGACCGAATGAAATCTTTCCAACGAATAGCCGTAATCTTCGCCGCTTTCGTCAATGATGCGAATTAAACCTTCGGCTTCCGCGTCTTTATCAATCACGACTTGGTAAATCTTGCCGAATTCGAGCGATGCTTCGTAACCTTTATTGTTGATGCAAACTACAAATTTATGTGCTTTCATAATTAATCCAAAAACGGCAATTTGATTTTTACCTCTTTCTTGCCGATGCCGTGCGCCTCATACCAATGAACTTCCGCGAGCCGAATTCTGCCGCTTGGAAGTTCGACCGTCGCAACGCCTTTCAACTTTCGCCAGCGACCTTTGCCGTGCATTCGATTCAAACGCGCCAAATCACGAATGCTTTTTCCAATTGCAATAATTTCAATGTCCGTAATTTGGCTGACTAATTTAAAGTCTATCATTTCAAATTAAAAACAATTTTCAGCGCGGTTATGTTCATTTGTCCAATCAATCATCCTCTGCTCGGTCAAACCTTTTTCGTCCCAAACCTTGTCCATCGCATCGGTCGCTTTATCGGCGAAATATTTGGCGAGAATCGTTTTGATTTCGCGCAAACTTTCATCCGAAACGCCGTTGCCGTAAAGCCGCAAAAGTTCGAGTTGTAAATTACTCATCGCGTTCATAATTTTTATTTAAGCTAAAGCGTGTTCCAAACTTTGCTCTTTGCAAGTTACCGAAGTTTTTTCGACATCTTCGATAATTCCTTCCAATTCATCTTTCGACGCGCCGAAAATTCTTTCGATTTCCGCATCGTTCAAAGTTTTGGTCGCGTAATTCAAAGCGGCTTCAAAAACTTGCAGTTCGTCAATTGAAATTTCGACTTCGGCTAATTCGACTTATGCGATTGATTTTATTTTTAAGATTTTCATAACTAGTTGATTCACCTAAATCAACCAACTGCAATCATAATTTCAACATTCTGATTCGGAGAAACTTTTTTCATTCTTGCTAACGATTTTTTGTGGTAACTTTGATTGATTTCAAAACCGATAAAATTACGCTTCAATTTTTGCGCGGCGGCGGCGGTCGTTCCGCTTCCCATAAACGGGTCAAGCACGATTTGATTTTCTTTGGTCGTCAATTTAATTAAAAACTCAATTAATTCAATGGGTTTCTGCGCTTCGTGAATTCTTTCTTCCTTTGCGCCGAAACCGAATTCAAGCAGATTCGTCGGTAGTGAATCATTAACTTTGCAGTCTTCCGTATTGATTGCGCCGACTCCGTTTTTCAGAATGTTATCGGCAATGGTGATTTTATAAGGCTTGAAAAACCAAGCAATCGGTTCATAAATCGGTGCGAGATTTCCCAAACGCCAGCCTTCCCATTCTTCCGCTTTTTCGGGCAAATTACGACGCTCAAAAACTATACTGACTTTCTGCGCCCGATGATGCGCGTTCGGCTTTTTCCACGCCAAAACGTCTTTCAATAAAAATCCCGAATCTTCAAAAGCATTGACGACGCGATGAATTGTTCTTCTCGCGCCGAAAACAAAAACCGACGCTCCCGCCTTCATTTTCGGAAAAACCGCGCTCGTCCATTTCAAACACCATTCCTGATATTCTTTACCGATATTTCTATCTGCTGAACTCCAGCCGTTAATCGGTTTTCCGCGCCGCTTAAAACCTGATTTTCCTTCCTGTGCAGGCGAACTTCCCAAATAAGCCGAATTCGTGTTGTTATGCAAAACGTCCCAATCATCCAAACCGATACCATAAGGAATATCCGACAAAAACAAATCAATGCTGTCATTCTCAAGCAAGTGCAAATGCTCGAAGCAGTCGAC
The DNA here is from genome assembly GCA_030855875.1 of Acidobacteriota bacterium. GTDB lineage: Bacteria > Acidobacteriota > Blastocatellia > Pyrinomonadales > Pyrinomonadaceae > SXVE01. The sequence goes on along the minus strand of JALYQJ010000450.1, from coordinate 20,669 downwards.
ATTAGTTATTTTATTCAGATATTTTGAATTCATAATTCGATTTTCGTTTTGATTGCTCTTTCTATCGTTTTAATTTTAGCTTCGATTTTTTCGGACTTAATTAAAAGCCTTATTGCTTCTTCTTTTGAAAGTTTGCCAAATTCAACTATTTTCCCTTTCCAAAATTTTATTCCTTCATCGCCGATTTGTTTGGTTTTCTCAATTTCCAATAATTTATATTCTTTTAACTTTTCTTCGTTTTGACCGACAGATTCACAAATAGTTTTATCAATCTCTTTCCAATAAACTTGAAATTTTTCGTGTTCTGACTCGTTCAAAATTGAAATTCTTTTTCCGGTTTCCCAAAGTTCCCGTAAACTGTTTCCATTATAAAAATCCAAAAGAAAGTGCAAATGTGTGTAAGACAAAAGCGTTACATTTCTCTTGACGGCTTGCTCGTAAATCTGGCTTTTATTTGTTGGATATTGCATCAATGGCGCAACTAACAAAGCATAATTGTTTTTCTTACGCCAAGTATCTAAAGCGGAAATTTTAAAGTCCTTTTGATTTTTCGCCGTTCTGCTCAGTCGAAAAGTTTTGGCATCGCCGACGATTGTATAGTCTTCGGTTTTACCGAAAACGTCAGCGGAATTTCCTCTCGCCCCCAAAACTGTTGTTTCAATTCCAAGAAAACTTAATGCGTGTGCAAGAATAATATCTGAAAATTTAGCCCAAATTTTCTCTTCCGAGCCGTTCTGTGAAAACATTTCCGGTAAAATTCCACATTCAATAATATTTTCACCTAATTTTTTTTGAGAAATACTCAAAAGATGATTTTCCAAAGTTTCAAAAGCATCTTTATCTTTAACTACTTTGAAGATAAGTTCGACAATTTCACTTCTCATATTTTCTAAAAAGCAGGTTCTTCATAAATCCCGTAAACATCGCGCAGAGCCGTGCAGATTTCTTCGACGGTGGCGTAGGCTTTGACGGCTTCGATGGTGAGCGGCATTAGGTTGACGTTTGCGGTTGCGCCTTTTTTTAGTTTTTCGAGGACCTTGGCGACTGCGCCGTTGTCGCGCTTTGTTTTGGTTTGTTCCAATCTTTCCAATTGGAGGTCGCGGACGTTTTCGTCAATCTGTAAAATGTTGGTTTTGGACATTTCGGTATCCATAAAATATTTGTTGACACCGACGATAGTTTGTTCGCCGCGTTCGACGGCTTTTTGGTATTGATACGCCGATTCCTGGATGTCGCGCTGCGGGAAACCGGCTTCGATGGCTTCGACCATTCCGCCGAATCCGTCAATTTTGTCGAAATAGTCGTAACAGCCGTCAATCATTCTCTGCGTCAGAGATTCGACGTAATAACTGCCTCCGAGCGGGTCAACCGTGTTCGCCGCGCCGGTTTCTTCGGCGATGATTTGCTGTGTTCGTAGGGCGATTAACGCCGCTTGGTCGGACGGCAAAGCTAATGCTTCATCAAATGCGTCGGTATGCAAACTCTGCGTTCCGCCTAAAACTCCGGCGAGTGCTTGGATGGCGACGCGGGCGATATTATTTAAAGGCTGTTGACTTGTCAAAGAAACTCCGGCGGTTTGCGTGTGAAAACGCATCTGCATCGTGCGCGGATTTTTTGCGCCGAATCTTTCCTTCATCGTTCGCGCCCAGATGACGCGGGCGGCGCGGAATTTGGCGATTTCCTCGAAAAAATCGTTGTGCGAATTAAAGAAAAATGAGATGCGCGGCACGAATTCGTCAACGTCCATTCCGCGCTCAATGCCGTATTGAACATATTCCACGCCGTCGCGCAAAGTGAACGCGAGTTCCTGCAAAGCCGTCGCTCCTGCTTCGCGGATATGATAGCCCGAAACCGAAATCGGATTATATTTCGGAACGTGCCGGGTGCAGAATTCAAACGTATCAATCACCAGTTTCATCGCCGGTTTGATCGGATAAATCCATTCCTTCTGCGCGATGTATTCCTTTAAAATATCGTTCTGCAAAGTGCCGGAAATTTTTTTGAAATCACAACCCTGCTTTTCGGCGAGCGCGACGTAAAATTCCAGAAAAATCCACGCCGGCGCGTTGATCGTCTGCGAAACCGTCACGTCTTCGAGATTGATTCCGTCAAACAAAACTTCAAAATCGGCGAACGAAGAAACTGCCACGCCGCATTTGCCGACTTCGCCTTCCGAAAGCGGCGAATCCGCATCAAGTCCCATCAGCGCGGGCAAATCATACGCCGTTGAAAGTCCGGTCTGACCCTGCGACATTAGATATTTAAATCGTTTGTTGGTTTCTTCGGGCGAAGAAAATCCGGCAAATTGGCGCATCGTCCAGAGTTTTCCGCGATACCCTGTCGGGTGAATTCCGCGCTTGTATGGATATTCGCCGGGAAAGCCGATTTCGTTCGTGTTTTCCGTGTCAGCTGCGGTGTAAAGCCGTTCGACCGGCTCCAGCGAAACGCCTTCAAAACTTTTTTTGCGCTCCGCTGTTTTGTCCAAAACTTTCTGTAATGTTTCCGCTTCCCAGCGTCGTTTTTCGTCACTCGCTTGTGAAACTGATTCTTTAACTTCCGGTATCATATATTAAACCTGCTTTTTAATACTTCTTAATAAAAATTAATAAAAATCCAACAGCTATTTTATCATAATTCACCTTTCGCCGAATCTTTCATCCAGCTTTGAATCTTCTCAATATCTTTCGTCACGGTGCGCGAAGCGGCGAATAAAATTACGGTTAGCAAAACGCTCAAAATCGGAATCGCATACATCGCCGTGTGCAGACCTTCAGCGCGAAACGGTTCGAGTGCTGCTTGCGAGAAATCTAAAATTCCGGCAGTTTGCGCGGCGCGTTTCGTGAAAAAGTCGCTCATAATGCCTGTCGCATACGGTCCTAAAGACGCGCCCAGAACATACATCGCAAAAAAATAAACCGCCATCGCCGTGCCGCGAAGTCCCGGCTCGACAATATCCTGAATCGTCGAATATACGGTCGAGTAATAAAAATACATCAGCGCACAGCCCAAGCCCATCAAAACTAAAAACGCCGTCGTCGCTCCGCGCGGCTGACTGAGCGCGAAATATAATAAGGGAATTGAAAACAAAATCGCCGTCGCGCCGACGAGCATTCGTCCATTCGTCCGGCGTTTCATCACAGCGTCGCCGATGAAGCCGCCGATGAGCAGTCCGGGCGCACCCATCACGCCGTAAACAATCATCGAAACAAAGTTCGCCGACTGAATATCCGCGCCGTGATAACGCATCAGAAACGGCGTGATAAATGCGCCGATGGCATACATATTAAAATTGTGAACCGCGCCGGAGAGAATTAGCCAGCGCATCGTCGGCGATGCGAGAATTAATTTATACGGCGAACCTTCGCGTTTTTGTTCGCCGATATTATGCGTTTCCGCCCCGCCCCGTTTCGGCTCTTTGATAAATAAAACTGCAATCGCGCATAAAATTCCCGGAACGCCCGCGACAAAAAATGCCGCCCGCCAGCCGTAAGTTTTCGCAATCGTGCCGCTGACGGCGAAACTCAGTGCGACACCGACGGGTAGACCGAGCATAAAAATCGCCAACGCTTTGGCTCGCCAACTAGCCGGAACCAAATCGCCGATTAAAGATGTTGCCGCCGGAGCGCACGACGCTTCGCCGACTCCGACACCGAGCCGCAGCGCGAAAATCTGCCAAAAATTCTGCGCCAAACCAGAACCGACGGTCAGCAGACTCCACACGAAAACTCCGGCTGACAAAATTCCTTTACGCCCGATTCTGTCCGCCAGCCGCCCAAGCGGAACGCCGACGAACGCATACAAAAGCGTGAACGCCGTGCCGAGTGCGCCAAGCGAAGCGTCGCTCAAACCGAATTCTTTCCGAATCGGTTCGCCGACCGCGCCCAAAATTTGACGGTCAAAAAAGTTCATCGTGTTGATGGCGAAAAGCACAATCAACACATAGCAAACGGTGGATTTATTGTTCATTTTTTTAATGGTGAATGATGAATAGTGAATGATGAATGGAAGAATAAAAGTTTTTGTTTTCATTCATCATTCATCATTCACCATTTTCATCGGTTGCGCCCAAGTTGTTCGTGCGAAGAAACCCATTCGTCGGCGATAACGGCGGTTCCAAGGGATAATTCGCCGCACAAAACGGTTGCCGCGACGATTTCGGCGAATTTTTTCACTTTGCCCGCGCCGTAACAGCCGAGTAATTCCAGACATTCGCGCTGTGTCGGCAAACCAGTTCCGCCGCCGTAAGTCGCAACAATCAACGAGGGAATTGTAATCGAAAAATAATAATCACCCGATTTCGTTATTTCTGCATAAACCGCCGCCGCCGAAGATTCGGCGACGTTTGCCGCGTCTTGTCCGCAAGCGATGAAAATCGCCGTGATGCCGTTTGCCGAATGCGCTCCGTTGTTGTTTACGCCCGCCAAATAACCGCCGAGTTGAGATGTAAGTCTCGCTTCAAAAATCTGCTCGACCGAAACGTGCATTATTTCCTTTAGTTTTGCCGCCGGAATCGTCGCTTCGGCGATAACTTTTTTGCCGCGCGTGTGCAGAGTGTTGACGAACGAAGTTTTTTTGTCGGTCGCAAAACTGCCTTCGAGCTGATAGCGTTCGATATTCGGATAAATCCATTCAATCCAATCGCAAGCCGCTTTCGTGGCTTTCGTGACCATATTTTGTCCCGCCGCGTCGCCCGTCGTGTAGTTGAAACGCAGATATAAAAATCTGCCGGCGGGAAATTGCTGAATGTCGCGTAATTTGCCGACGTTCGTCGTCGCTTCGACCTTGTCTTTAATATTGTCGAATCTGGCTTTGATCCAGGAGCCGAAATCTCTGGCTTCACGCGCCGATTTAAATACAAAAACCGGCGCACGCTGCATCGCGTCGTCAACGACCGTCGTCGTCACGCCGCCCGATTCGCGCAGCAGCTTCATTCCGCGATTATAACTCGCCACCAGAGTTCCTTCGGTCGTCGCCAGAGGCACGAAAAACTCTCCCTTCGCATATTCTCCGTTAACTAAAAGCGGTCCCGCCAAACCGATTGGAACTTGCGCGACACCGATAAAATTTTCGATGTTTCCGCGCAAAATATCCGGCTCAAACGAAAAATGTCCGACGTGACTTAAATAAGTTTCGGTTTGTTCCCGAACGAAATCGCGCCGCGTTTCAGCCGTTTCGCGTGTGTAATCATTTTCTTTATCGCGCGGGATTTTTGCGGACATTGTTTTAAGTTCTAGTTATTTCTGATCGCATTTTGAAAAGCGATATACAAAACAATTAAGGTTGCCGCCGCTGCCGCTCCGACAATAATCCCGATTTTCGCGCCGCCAGCCAAACCTCTTCCTTCTACCCGTTCAACATCGCGGTAAGCGATGACGGTTGACTGCCTGGTTTTAGAATAAGTGAGAGTGAACGAATCTTCGCCCGCCTCGCTGATTTCGCCGTTTAGTTTAGCCCCGTTCAGCATTTTGACCCGGACACGCTTTTTGTCGCCGCTGACGCGTTTCATAACTTCGGCTTTAACCTTTTCGATCTTTGCCGCGTTGTTGTCCGTTTTCGTTTGAGCAAAAATGAGCGCGGAGTCGGCACTAAATATTAATAAACCGACAATAACGATTGATAAATATCTTTTTATCATAAATTCCTCCTTAACGAAATTTTTGTATGACAATTCAGTCGAAAATGAACCGCGGGCTTAATTTATTGAATGCTTACAGTTGCCGCGTGAAAACATTTATTTTGTAATTTAAATGACAAATAATTTATAACCGACAAACCGCGAAACGCAAAATTGGTAATTACGTCGAAACTTTACTAAAATGATACTTGATGAAAATAGCCCCGAAAATTTTGCTGCCGTGTTTATTATTTTTAGCGGCAATATTTTCAGCCTGCACAAATAATGCGGCGGATAATTCAAACGCCGCTTCGCCGGAACAATCGAACAGTCAAATATCTTCTGCCAATAAAAACGCCAATCAAACAAAAGATAACGTCGAAGTTTTAATGACAATTATCAACCTGCCGCTTGAGCCGGAAGAAACGGTTTGGCGCGAAACTGTTCCGAATAATCCGAACTCCGAAACCCCGAATTCCTCATCGAATAAGAAAAAATTGACTGCGGTTCTGCGATTTTCCGCTGTAGACGCGGAGAAAACCGTTTTGCAGGCTCAATCTTATCAACCGCCGTCGTCGGTGCAAATTCAAACCGAAGACTGGTTTCCCGCCGAACTTATCGCGCAAAGCGAATTGAGCGGCGACGAAACTTTAAAGGGAACGAGCTACGCCGCCAACGATTTTATTCAAACGCCTTTTACCGGCGGGCAAATTATTCGCATCGAAAACTCGAACTATTTTATTCTCGAATTAGCTTCCGAGTAATTCAAATTAATTAAAAAATCAAATTTCTTCATAGCGTTTCAGTTTGCGATAGAGTGTTGATAAATCAATGCCTAAAATATTTGCCGCCTGCGTTTTGTCTTCGCCGACCAAAGTTAAAATTTCCAAAATATACCGTCTTTCCGTTTCTTCGAGCGTCGGTCGCGAATTTTCCGTGTCTCGCATTTCGTAATTCGTCCGCGAATTAAGACGAATTTTGGGCGGCAGACTTTCCGCGTCTATTTCGTCGCCGCTTAATATAAAAGCGCGTTCGACGGCGTTTTCGAGTTCGCGGATATTGCCGAACCATTGATAATTAACAAGTGCGGTCATCGCTTCGGGCAAAATCGTTTTTTCCGGCGCGTTTTGGGCGCGGGCGGTTTTAAATGCGAAATGTTTGGCGAGCAGCGGAATGTCTTCGCGTCGTTCGCGCAGCGGCGGCAGTATAATTTCGATGACGTTCAGGCGATAAAATAAATCTTCGCGGAAACGATTTTCTTCGACTTCCGCTTCGAGATTTTTATTCGTCGCGGCGATAATCCGTGCGTCGAATTTAATCGGAATCGAAGCACCGAGCGGCGTAACTTCGTGTTCCTGCAACGCCCGCAGAAGTTTGACTTGCAGCGGAAGCGGCATTTCGCCGATTTCGTCTAAAAAAAGTGTGCCGCCTTCCGCCGACCGGAAAAGTCCTTTTTTGTCGGCAATCGCGCCCGTAAACGCGCCTTTCGTGTGACCGAAAAGTTCCGATTCGAGCAGTGATTCGGGCAGTGCGCCGCAATTAACGGCGAGAAATGGTTTCGCGGCGCGGCGGCTGTTAAAATGAATTGCCCGCGCAATCAGTTCTTTGCCCGTTCCCGATTCGCCCTGAATCAAAACGCCGACGTTCGTGTCGGCAACTTTTTTGACGATGCCGAAAACTTCCTCCAAAAGTCGGCTCGTGCCGATGATTTCCGCGAAACTGTAATGTTTGTCGAGTTCGCGCCGCAGTGCGCGGTTTTCCCTGAAAAGTTCTTTTGTCTGAATCGCGTTTTTGATTCTTTGCAGCAAATCTTCGTTAACGAACGGTTTCGTCACATAATCGTAAACGCCTTTTCGCAGCGCAGCGATTGCCGAATCAACCGACGAATACGCCGTTATCACAATCACAATCGCTTCTGCGTCAACCGCTTTCAGCCGGTCGAGCAATTCCAAACCGTCCATTCCCGCCATTTTTATATCAGTAACAGTCACGGCAAACTCGCGGGTCGGGAAAATTTCAAGCGCAGATTCCGCGCTGTCGGCGGTGAAAACTTCATAACCGGCGTTTTCAAGCAACTGCCGCAAAATCGAGCGCATCAATTCTTCGTCTTCGACAACTAAAACATTTTGTTTCGACATACAGTTAGAATTTAGGATTCAGGATTTAGGATTTAAATCGGGTTTTTAATTTCAAAAACTTCGGAACAGTTTTAATATTTTATACAGTTCGCGGCAACAAAGGTAGTAATCATTAACATAATCCTAAATCCTGAATCCTGAATCCTGAATTCCGAATCCTGAACTTTGAACCGGAATCTTGCTTCGTGATAGCATCTTACTTGCTTGAATAAAACCGAATGCGTCTTCATCAATCCGTTATAATTTTTTCGCTTCTTTTTCTGTTTAGCTTTGCACCGCCGCCGGTCGTCAAAGCGCAGGAAACGAATCCGGTCGAGCGGCAGGTGGCAAATCCTTTGACCGATACGCCGAATATCAATCCGATTTCGCCGCAAAATGATATTACCGCGCCGAAGACGAAAAAATTGAGTTTCGAGCCGGAAGGCGGCGACGGCGAAGTCGTCGTTTATTCGCTCAAAGAAACGATTACCGGCGAAAAAGACAATCGCGTTATCGTCCGCGAAGGCGATGTCGAAGTGCTTTACGGCATTTATCGTTTGCAGGCGGATAAAATCACGATTTACGAAGCGGAAAATAAAATCGTCGCCGAAGGCAGCGTAATTTTCGATCAGGGCGACGATCAGCGCATCACGGGTTCGCGCGGCGTTTGGAATTATAAAACAAAGCTCGGCAGTTTCGAGGAATCAACCGGATTTACCAATCAATCAAACGACGGAACGGTGATTTATTTTACCGCCGACCGCGTTGAACGAGTCGCGCTCGATGAAGTCGTCGTCACACGAGGGCAGTTTACAGCCTGTGAAGATTCGGTTCCGCAATGGAGTTTTACCGCCGACGAAGCCCGCATCAAGGCGAACGACAAAGTGAAATTAAAGAATCCGAAGTTTCGCCTGCGAAATATTCCGATTGCCGTTTTTCCGTATATTTCGATTCCGATAGCCGAAGAAGACCGCAGTTCCGGGTTTTTAACGCCGACGTTCGGTTTTTCGCCGAACAAAGGAGCGCGGCTTTCGGGCGCGTATTATCAAACGCTCGGTAAATCGGCTGATGTTACCTTTCGCGGTGATTTATACAGTTCGCGCGGCATTGGCTACGGCGCGGATTTTCGGACACGCGCCAACTCGCGTTCTTATTTCGATTTCGGTTTTTATGCTGTCACAGACCGCATTTTGGGCGCAAAAGCTGATGCCGAACATCCCGATCAGGGCGGAAGTTTGGTTTACGCTCAGGGCGTTCATTATTTTTCAAACGGATTTACCGCCGCTGCCGATGTTCGGATTACGTCAAATCTCGCATTTCGACAGGTCTTTTCCGACGGCATCCAGCAGATTATCTCGCCGATTGAAGTTTCGCAGGCGTTCATTAATAAAAGCTGGAGCAATTACACGCTCAATCTCTTATCGCGGCGGCAGGTGATTTCGATTCCGAATGTGCGCGTCAAAACCAGAAATCTGCCGAGCGTCAATTTTGATAAACGTCCGTCGCAATTGTCGTTTTTCCCGGCGGCTTATTTTTCATTTAAGACGAGTTTGGAAGGCGTTTCGCGGCGCGAAGACGTTGACGACATTGCGCTTTATCGCAGTCAGACGGGAAGTGATCCGACGATTTCGCCCGCGCTCGGACAGCGTTTCGACATTCATCCGCAATTTTCCGTGCCGCTGACGACCAAATATTTTAATTTTACCGCGACCGCCGGAACGCGCGTGACGTATTACTCGAATTCTTTCAACGATATGCGGCAAGTCGTCGGGCGCGACGTGATCCGCAAATACGGCGAATTTGAATTCGACGTGCGCCCGGTCGCGCTCGCAAGAAATTTTTACGGCAAAAACGATGCGTTTCGCTTTCGCCACGTCATCGAACCGTTTGCGACGTATCGTTTTATCAAAGGCGTTGATAATTTCAAAAAGATAATCCGATTCGACTACACCGATACCGAAACCGACACCAACGAAATCGAATTCGGCGTGACCAACCGTATTTACACGCGCAAATTCGCGGAAGCCGTCAGCGACGAAGCCCAAAAACTGCTTAACGAAAATCCTTCGGCGGCAAAAAATCCGCTTTCGATTCAGCCTTACGAGATTTTTTCGCTGACCGTGCGCGGAAAATATTTCTTTGACAAAAATTTCGGCGGCGCGTTAATTCCCGGACAGCGCAACCAGATCGCGCCGATCACGGCACTTACCTTTTACACTTTCGGCGGAATTCCGCGCCGCTTTTCGCCGCTCAACATTGACGCGACATACCGTCCGCGCCGCACGGTTTTCGTCAATACGCGAATGGATGTCGGCGTAAATAACGACGGACTCCGCGCGATTTCGGCGACAGTCGGTTACGACACGAAATTGTTCAAAGCCTTTCAGACGTTTTATTACACGCGGGCGATAACCTTGATTCCCTCGCTCCGGCAAAACCTCATCCGCGATGAAAAGGAAGCCGGAACGCTGCGCGGCTCGCAATGGAGTCCGTCGGTCTTCATCGGCGACCGCGACAAAGGTTTATACGGCGGCACATCGCTCTTTTTCGATTTTGAAAACAGCCGTACTCAAAGACGCGGTTCGCCTCTCATCAGTTCGCTTTACACAATCGGCTACGCGGGCGACTGCTGCGCGATGACCTTGCAATATTACACCTACGATGTCGGCATCCGCCGAGAAAACCGCGTCGTTTTCAGCTTCCGTCTAAACGGCATCGGCACATTCGGAACTCAGCAATTCGGGCAGGGTTTGAGATAAAAATTAAAAATAAAAAACGGCGGCAGCCGAGATTTTACATCTTAACCGCCGCCGCATAAGTCTGATTATTAACAGATCAGCAATTTAACCGACTTTCGCTAAACACTCTTCAAATAACAAATTTATGTTCGCGGCAGAACGGTTGATTTTTTCGGGGCTTTTTTGCCGCCGAATTTGAAGATGTCTTCGGCGATTCGCAAACCGAGACCGACACCACCGATTCTGTCATTCGACAAATCGGGTTTCGGATTTTTCTTGCTGCCTTTGACGGCGAATGCGTCGAAACTCCAATGAACTCCGAGATAAACGCGGCTCAAACCGTTTTCGATAATCATTCCCCACAAACCGTCCTTAAATATCCGGCGATGTTCCGAGCGAATCGTGCCGTTATTGTCCTGCGTCAGACCGTCGAATTCTTCGGAGATAAAGAAAATATCCGTGCCGTCCGTCTTTTTGAGAAGATTGTCCGCCTTGCGGCTGCCGTCGAGCGAGTTATCGTAAAACAGCCGCGTGATATGGAAAGCGGCAGCTCCGAATGTCGCGTGTCCCGAAGGATAAGCGGGAAAAGGCGGCGTGGAATTCTTCACTCTGCCGAACTGCACATTAGCGAACGGAAAAGTCGTCAGAGCGGTCATCACGCTTTGATTCGCCGAGTTTGAAGACGGTGCGCCCAGCGGAAGCCATTGCGGATCGGCATCTTCAGAAATCGTCTCGCCCGCAGGCATCGGCTGATTTTCCTCAAGTGTTCCGAAGGAGTTATCGTGTTCGCGGATGCCGACGACTGGTCGCCAGAAATTCTTCAGGTATTTTTCGTCCCACGCGAGAATTCCGGCATCGCCCATCGCCGCGTTGATCAAGGCGAATAAACGCGCGTTTTTTTCTTCGGTGTTATTTCTGGCAATCGCTATCTTTTTGACGATTTGATTATAAAGCCGCGGCGGAGTTCCGAGTCCGATAGCTCCGTCATAACCCCAGTAAATCCCGGCGATGGTTTCTTCTGGTGTCCTTTGCGTGTCTTCAAACTCGTCGGGCAATGTTCCCATTAATTCCGGTTTGATGCCGCGCGCCCGAACTTGCCGCAGCGCGTCGAGATATTTCGGGTCTTTTCCGTCGTCAAATGGCGGATCGTCAAGCGTGTGCCGCTTGGAAATGGCAAAGCCTTTTGATTTTCCACCGTAAAGCGGACCGTGAAAACCCTGCCCGTAATTGTCCGGGTCCTGCTGATGTTTGCCTCTGACTTTCGGTGCTTCGTAATTGCCGCGCGAAGCCGACGGATCCTCGCTCCGGTCGAGAAGGATTTTGTCCGCGACGTGTTCGCCGTAAATGTGTCCGACGGAATCTTTTTTACCGAGAAGCTGAAGCTGGATATTTAAATATTTTTTCTGACTCGGATAAAGTGTCATTAAGGTTTTGTAAGCCGCGCCCGCGATTGCCGCCGCCCGATTTTCATCGGTATTCGGCGGAGCGGCTTGATCGGGCGTAATATAGTGTGGCAGAGTTGACGGAGTATTCACAACACCGGCAAAAGCGTCATACATCGCCAGATGAACGATTGCCAAAGCCCGCGATGAAAGCGTCGGACCGTTTTGCTCCCTGCTTCCGTCGGTATGGCTGACGCGATTCGCTTCGAGAGCCGCTTCATTCCAATTTAATATCGAATCCATTTTTTTACTACCTCCATTTTTTGTAGTCAATAGTCTGTCAACTTTAAATCGTTCTTTATCTTGCACATTTAGCGAACGGCTTAAAGTTAAATGTGTAAATTAGGATTTTGGTGCAATCAAAATCCGCGTGTGAAAATGAAAATCAAAATTGCGCTGTCTGTCCGATTGCCGGATAAAAATGTTTGTTCCGTATCTTTTTGGAATCGGATATTTTGATGACCTCATAACCGCCGATATTCGGCGAAAAGGGAAATAAATTTCTTTTTTCGCCGGGTCGGAGCGTAGCTGAAAATTTGAGCCGAACACTTGGTTGGTCATTTTAATTAAGCGGCTATTTCTGGCTGACGCTTGTAATGAAATCAATTACCCGGGAAGCGAGCGAGGCGACCGCGCCTTTACCGTAAATTTCCTGCATTATTCTGATCGGCTGCGAATACAGCAGATCGCTCTGCAAAATTCCTTTTTCGCCGTGCCAATCGAGATTCGGGTTAATTAATTTTCCGCTAACATCTTTGACTCCGGCATCTTTCATTTTCTTCAAGAACTCAAAGGCGATTATTCCGTGACCGATGGAAGTCGGGTGAACGCCGTCAAGACTGAATAAACCGCCCTGTTTCAAGCGCCCTTCTTTGTCGGCGTGATAATATTTCGTGTTGACCGGCGGATAGAGAAATTCCAGTTCACCGGGAAGTTTGTATGGCGGATTGCCGTTATTGCGTTTGTAAGCGAGGTCTTCGAGCATTCGGCACGTATCAACGACAAAATAACGGTCGGTTTTGTGCGCTGCGTTGAGGGCTTTAATTTCTCGGAAAATAGTTTTGTTATATTGGCGAATGCAGTTATCAATGTGCAGCGCGTCCTGCATCGTCAAATATCTTCCGGTTTGAATGGCGAAATCTTCTTCAAACGGGAAATACGTATAATACTTGTAATAAACATCGGAAGTTGGAATTTCTTCACCGTCAATTATTCTTTTTACCGGAACTTCGGTCGTTCCGCCGACACCTTTGGCAATCGGAGCGATTGTCACGAGCGGAATCGTGCCGATAAAAACCTTCCAGTTCGGTTCGAGATTCTTCCGCATAATCCCGTCAACTTTGCCGAGCATCGCTCGGTAATCGGCTTCAAAATCATCGGGGTGCCAGAGATTCCATTGCGCTTTGGCGCGCAGCAAATGATCAACGGTGTGCGGTCGCATATCCGTTTTGTTCGGAGTTTGATTAATTTTAAGTTTTATCACCGTGCCGAGCGCGTTATTCGCTCCGAGCCAGAGAATTAAATTTTCAACGCCCGCGCCATTTACCTTTTTCTTGTTTTGGTCTTTGACCGGCTGATCGTCATCGCCTGTTCCGGTCGCGTGCAGTTTGAGCCAACTCAATTGACTAAATTCACTAAACGCCGGATCTAGCGAAGGATTCAAAACTTTGAGAGCCGTGCGATACATCGGATTGTCCGCGCCGAGTGAAAAAATGTCGTCGCCCGACGGTTTACCTTTCTGACTCAGTAAAATCGCGGTTTGGCAGGTTTTAGCCGTCACCTGAAAAGAGTCAGCGACATCAAATCCCCAAACCGCCGCATTGTTGAAAAACCGGGTGCCGGTTTTGTCATACGGAACATCTTCCCGACCTTCGCCGCGCTCGTAATAATCTTCGGCGCGGTCAACGATCCGATTGATGGTTTGCCCGACCGTCAGCCATTCCAAACCGCCGATATTCGCTCCGTAACGGCTTTGCAGTTCGCGCATAATAACTTCGATATTGAGCGGAATTCCGGTATCGTTCCAATCGGCAAAACGATATTCGTCGCTGTTTAATCCGAGTCCCAACTGTTTAGCAATAAGCGTCGAATACGCATTATCGGTGCGAGCCGCCGCGAGCGACATAAATCCCTGCGAAACGCTGTCTCCAATCGTAAATAGTTTCATCGTCTTCTCCTTTATTTCGGCGGAATAATCAAAACCTGACCGATCAAAATTAATGTGCCGGATAATGAATTGGCTTTTTGAATTTTCGTCCAGAGAGCGGGATTGCCGTAAAACTTTTTAGCAATACTATTCAGCGTGTCGCCTTTTACGACAACGTGCGTTAGCTTCGCCGCGCTCAAATCCGGCGTTTTCGTAATCGCTTCTGATAATTCAAACTCATCGCCGCTCCCTTTTGCCTGCCAATACAAATTCCAAAATCCGCCCGTTCCTTCAAACGGAAACTGGCGCGGATCGGAACGAGAACCGTCGGTGATAATCTGGCGATGCGTCGTAATATCAGCCGTCGTCAGCTTAAATTCTTCAGTCAGCCACGCGCACAAAACCGCAACGCTTTTGACCTGAACATCCGTATAAACCGGACTGAGCGATAAATTGGCTTTCTGGCAGATTTCAATCCCGACTGTTCCGTGATTGACCTGCGCGTCAACCCTATTTTTAAATCTTGTCGCGCGTCCGGCGTGATTACATTTGAATCTCGACAAATCGGGATTTAATTTCCAGATACTTCCATCACGCTCGACCGTGAAATCAACGCTGACTTTTGGTTTGACACCCGGATTGACAAGATAAAGCGTATCGTTATGCGTTCCCGCCCCGGCAGTATCGTGTAGAACGATACCAGCTATTTTTCTGTTTCTGTTGCTGATGTATCGGGCATTCAATTCATTCCAAACAGGTGCTTTCATATTTCCTCCGTTTTTATTAGAAGCGGATGTTTGTCCGGCTTCGTTGTCTATTTACTGTTCGGCAAAAGATAATCTTTTGTCATTTAACCTCAAAAATAATTTGCTATTTATCGCCGTCGGGCGGTTTGGAGGGCAAAACACTCTTTTTCGATTTCCAAAACCGCCTCGAATGCAGAAATTTGTCTATCATAAGTTCGCTTTTTATCATCAGCTACTCTTCCGCTGCGCTGTTGCGCCGCAATACCAACGGCGGTGTCCGCCGCAAAAACCGCGCTATTTTCAGCTTCCTACTAAAGGGCAACGGCGCATTAGTCACCAATCAATTCGGGCAAAGAATGGAGTAAGAACAAAATGGAAATGGAAAAACCTAAACTGCATTTGTGATGTGTTTTAGAAAACCATCATTTTTTTTGCATCAATAATCGCAATTTTTGTTTCGTCAATGGATACGGAGAAACCTTTATACACTCCCATTTGCCAATCAACATAATTGATGAACTCATCCGGCTCAAGGCTGACATAAAAAGGTGATACCTTAACATTCCCTTCGGGTTTGAGTGTGGTTGATTCACCAAGAGTTGGGGTTCCGGATGGAGTCGATGTGGGTGTCACCTTGGTATCGGACTTTGATAAAGCATCAAGAAACGCCGAATTAGGATCTCTTACATTAACTTTACCGGTAGTACAATAAGTATCAATCTGATTAAGCAATCTTGCATAACTTACTGATAATTTCGCATTACTATCCATATTGCTTTTTTGTTGAAAGACTCCCAAGAATCCCTGATACAAAATCACAATTCCAGTAGAAATAAGAAATACAGCAATCAGATGCGGACTCGCGGTATTGATGCCCGATTTAGTTATCACGGCTAGACTAATCGCAGCGATTAATCCGAAAAAAGAAACTATCATCAGTGTTGCATAAAAATAGCCTGAAAACGCGATGGCTGTATCACGATGTCCTATTGCATAGGAAACGATTTCTTGGCGTTGAGCGTTTATAAAGCTTTGCTTTTCCGGAGGTGCAATTTTACATTCTACTGGTTTATTATCTAACTTAAACTCTTTAGTTAATCTCTGAGCTTCATAAGTAACATAATATCTGGCAGAAACCGTAATTAGAAAAATCATTAGAAATAATCCAAGGGCGATAAGGACATAACTTGTCCAACCTTCCAAGATAAGAGACTTCACCCAATTTTTGCCGTTAGACGGATCAACTATTGGAAGATTGGTTCCTTTTCCGCAATTTTCGTTCACCCACTTCTGACATTCATCCTCGATTTCCGGTCCGAAAACTTTACTATGAGTGGCAATAATTACATCACTTTCATTTAGCAACATACATTGTTCGTACTTTGCCGGAAGGCTTGCTGTTAATGCCACAACGATATTATTTCCCGTTTTGGTTCCATCGGGTTCTTCATTACAATTTTCAATAGCCCATTGCTCGCAATCTTCCTTACTTTCAGGACCGTAAACTTGTTTATGAGTCGCATCGAATTGCGTCCCTTGCGCGATAATTCGACATTCCTCAAAATTAGTGTCTGTGCTGGTTGCTAATGCAATAACAATAAATTGTTCCATTATTTCTCCTTAAATTTCCTGCGGATGTATTAGCTTCATAAATGACTTGTCCGTAGCTGATAATTTCTTGTTCCAACCAACCGCATATACAGGATCAAGCAACAATTGTTTTTCGATGGCATAGTGCATTATCGAATTCTTGTCATATTCGGATGAATTGGTTTTACTTGAGTCATATTTGGAAAAAATCTGGGCATCCGCATCTTCTTCCGACCAGCCTTGAGTTTCTCTGTAATACTGTTAGACCGTTGGTCAGTGAACCAACCATAATTCATTGTCGGCTTATTTTGAGGGATGACTAAGGCATCCGTTCCAACATACGACCAAGACCCATCGCCAATCGTGCAGGTAATTCGTACCTCCGCATTAGCAGCATTTCCAAAATAAAATCTGACGCTGACAATTTTTCCCCATTGTTTTGCAAAGTATTCGATTTTCCCCTAACGAATGGCGAAGGATTGTCCATAAATCTCACCTTTAAGACTTGATTCGGACTCCAGCGGTTTGCACTAAGCACAACAATTGCCGGAGCAGACGCGGCATTAGCTGCCGCAACCGCCAATGAATTCATTCCACGTGACATCATTCCGGGCAGCAGCAGATTGTCCGCAGGTTCTTTAACCGCCGCGACTGCATCGCCATTTAATTCATCAGGCACTCTCAGTTCCGTACAATTTTTAATTCCGCTAAAATTATTCGATATTTCATTTGTTTTTTTAGTCATGGTAGTCTTCTTTTTGTATTTATTTTAATGATGAGAAATTCATTTCATTCCTCATCGTTTATGTTTCGACTCACCCAACTGTAATGGTATAAATTGCCGACCATTGTCCGACGCGCTGATTTTTAATAGAAAAATGGCGCGGAACTCGAATTTTTCAGGCACGCCGGGCTTAGTTAGCGGCGGCGTGAAATTGATAACTTTTTCGATGCTTTTGTCCCCTTGGCTAAAATAGATTTCTCTTTGACAACCAATTATATTTGTTCAAATTGATTTTCCAAAGGACATTTGCCAAGGCTTTTTCGGCGGTTACAATGCCCGTTAATAACCACCGCCGACAATTGGATTGCTCCAACGAAAATTTTGGTTTAAGCGTTAATTGGCGAAACTGCTCCGGCAATTGCATCCGCAATCGCTTTCGGATTGTCCGAGATAATTGCTCCGCCAAGCTAAACTATTTGGCTGATTGCACCGATGAATTTGTCAATGGCTGAAACAAATCTGGTAGCACTATCTATAACTCGCTGCATATCTTCAAGTGCAGCTAATACTACTTTCATTTCTCCGTTGACAACCACCAGTTCGCTATCGGCATTGATATAGCGATGAGTGCTGGTCTTGATAAACAACCTGACAAGAAAATGTAGGCGGTCTATCGCTGCATCACGTTTTTTTTCTAGCTCATTGTAACCTGCAACTGGCAGCATATCGGCTAAACGGTCGTTCATTGCATTGATTCCGTCACTGATAACACGAATTGAATCTAGTGAATTGTTTGGCATAATTTTCTCCTTATTTTATGAATTTTTAAGTTCTTCTACTGCATCTCCCAAACGCTTTGCCGACGCCGCAAAATCTTCGATTGCAGCAACTGCTTCGGCGAAATCAGCAGGTGATTTTGATTTGGCAAGCAGCACGATTTTCGTGTGTGCTTTCTTCATTTTTCCTAAAGCCTCCAACGGATTGGCGGCTCTTAACGTGTCCATCGTATCTATGTCGGAAGTGAATTGTTCTTTATAACTGGTAAGTGCCGACTGACTAAATGGAGTCGCATCAGTCGGACAACCTACAAATGCTGGATTTTGAACAACTTTGTTGAGTTCGCAATTATATAATTTGAGAAAATTGTCCCGCTCTCTTCCAAAAGTAGCCACATAGTCCAAATTAAGCGCATCCAAATCCCCGCTGATTGCGTCAATTAAGTCGCTTATCGGTCTTTCACCGTTCAAAATTGCCGCTTCCAAACCCTGTTTAATCTTCCGTTGAGCAAATGCTTTCAAAACCTCCGAAACAATCACACCTGCAAGACCAAACGCATTTACCGTTTTTTCCTTAAAATTACTGTTTATACCGCCCTGTAAGCCAGCGACAGTATTTGTCAAATTTCCTAATGCGCCGGTTAAATCCGTTGCCGACTTGGAAATATTTTCCGGCGCATCACTATTGGCAATACTGACGAGTAAATCAACGTATTCGTTCAAGCGATCCAGAGCGTCGAGTCTGGCTTGTAATTCTTCCGGCTTAAAATACTGCACTTTGTTTAATTCGACGGTCGTAACGAATTGTTTGTCTCGAGTCAGTTTTTTAATAAGAAGATTACGGTTTAACCGATTGCTTTCAGTAAAAGACTTACGAGCATCAGCGGAAACGACCGCAGATGCTGCTTGAAATTTTGAAATAGGTTGCCGATACTTATTTGCTGTGCAAGCGAGTTGAAAACCCAACACGAATAGCACTAAAAAAAGTATTTTAATTTTTGTGTTTCTAAGTAACATTTAGTTTCCCTCCAATTTATTTTCAAATTTTTGACATCAATAGTATTGCCAGTTATCGAAGTACAATTGAAAGTCTTCGATTTGTTTTATTGTGTTTAGGGCAATCTCGACTTTTCTTGAATTTCTCTCAAAAGCTGGGTGGCTTGAAAGTCTTCTAAAATGTAATCCGACAGTTCGCGGTTTTTTCTAACTCTTTTTTTGCAATTTCTTTCCAGTTCATATAATTTCCTCCGTTTTACGAATCTAAAATGCTGACCGTCGCTTTAAGGGATTTGGTTTGTTCATCCGTTATTGTCGGAATTGTTTTAACGCGAGATTGGCGTTCTTCATTCGATTCAACGATTGTTTCGCATAATGGCGAAAAGTTTGATTTCGGCTTTCAGAAAACCATCGCTTTTTAGCGAAAAAGTTTTTTGCGTAACACCGTGGCTAATATTTCCGCCGAGAGTTTTAACTGTGGGTTCGCTGACTCCGACGATGACACCGGTATGATTTAAAACATCACGTAGGTAAATTGTCGAAAGTTCTTCGATTGTTTCGCCACATACAAACCAAATCGCCCAGTTGCGGTTTGTATTCGTTGAGTTTGAAAAGACAGAATGGAGCGTTTGCGTTAAAAAGCCGCCATAAACTACCCTTGCTTGAGAATGGCTCAGGAAAATGGGGCAACAGAGAAATGTTGCAGATGAAACTCAATCTTGAGCCTGAAAGTAAAACTATTAATTATTTTAGACGGGCAAAGCGCGTTTGAGTCGTTAAATTGCGGTGACTCGGTTGAGTTTTTCGCTCACTGACTTTTTCCGTTGTTAAAGTTGAATCGGACAAAATTTTAGTTCTTCACTTTATAATGAGAAAAAAGGGCAAAATCTTACAAGATTTTTTTTATTTTTTTTTGATTGCGGAGAAATGCCGTAATAACGGGGTTTTTAATGAAAAATTATTTTGCGGTAAAAGTGAAAGAGTTACTTTTTCGTCGGCTTTTTTGATTGATAGAGGCTTTGGGCGAACGAGTTGTAATATTCGACGGGCGCGAGGTCGTCGGTTAGGATTTGGATTTCGGATGGAATCGGCTGGTTGTAAAGATGCGAGAGAAGTTCGGCGGTCGGTGCGTCGCTGCTTTGCAAATCTGATGCGTTTTTTTCTTTGAGGGCGACGATTATCAGATTTTGAAAACGTCCGTCGGTGTTAGCAGGATTGACTTTGAAAAGATAGACGCGCGGGAAAACCTGTTTGTAAGTTTTGAGTTCGGCTTGCAAAAATCGGCTTCCGCTGCCGGAAATCGCGCCGCCGAGATTGAAGATGACTACGCCGTCGTCTTTTAGAACGCGGTGGATTTGCCGGACTGATTCGAGCGTTGTTAAATGATAGGGAACCGAAAAAAGTGAGCCGAATGCGTCCATTAAAACTGTGTCGTAACGGGCGGATTCGGCGTTGTTGAGAAAAATGCGTCCGTCATCGTGCGTGATTTTCAGGCGCGGATCGTCCTGCAAACGGAAAAATTTGCGGGCGATTGCGGTCATTTGCGGGTCAATTTCGACGACTTCGATTTCGGCATTTGGATATTTTTGTAGATAATCGCGCGGAAATGTGTAGCCCGCGCCGCCGATGAGCAGGGTTTTTTGAAAATCCGGTTTGAAATGCGCGATTAAATGATAAAAAGGCGCGTATTTGAGAACGAGTTCGTCGGAGTCGAGAAATATCGCCGATTGAATATAATGCGGGTCGGTGGCAATCACGCGAATCGGTTTTTTGGTGTCAG
>JALYQJ010000449.1 GCA_030855875.1 Acidobacteriota bacterium | reverse complement strand
CGAATGTCGTGCAGACGGAACTTAAAACCTGGCAGGAAATGATGAATGCCAACGGCGATCTGCAAACTGCATTTCGCAATCCCGCGATTCAGCATCAAAACAAAGAAAAAGTTTTGGAAAGTCTGCTTGAAAAAACAAAGCCTTCGACCACGACCGCAAACTTTCTGCGCGTTTTGCTTCGCAATAGCCGCCTGACCGACCTCGACGAAATCAACAAGCGTTTCGTTTCAGTTTTGTCAGAAAGAAGCGGTATTATTTCGGCGCAAATTACGTCCGCCCGACCGCTCGGCGAAGCGGAAAAAACCGAACTTAAAGCGAATCTGGAAAAATTGACCGGCAAAACGGTAAATTTAACATTTGATATTAACGAAGAACTTATCGGCGGAGTCGTCACGAAAATCGGTTCGACCGTTTACGACGGCTCGATAAAAACACAATTACAACAGCTTAAAGAACAACTAATTAGTGGTGAATGATTAATGGTGAATGATGAATTAAAAATCAAACATTCACCATTAATTATTCACCATTAATCATTAAAAAGATTATGGAAGCAATTAAAGCCAACGAAATTAACGAAATTATACGCGCACAAATCGAGAATTTCAGCGCGAGTATGACCGTCAACGAAGTCGGAACGGTTATCAAAGTCGGCGATGGAATCGCGGAAATTCACGGACTCGAAAAGGTTATGGCGGGCGAACTGCTTGAATTTCCGAACGACGTTCGCGGTCTCGCGCTCAACCTCGAAGAAGATAAAGTCGGCGCGGTGCTGTTCGGCGATTTCCAAACGATTAAGGAAGGCGACGAAGTTAAGCGCACAAAACGCATTATGAGCGTTCCGGTCGGCGACGCGATGATAGGGCGCGTTGTTGACGCTCTCGGAAATCCGATTGACGGCAAAGGCGAAATTTTGACGACGGAATTTAATCCGGTCGAAAAAATCGCGCCGGGAATTATTGACCGCCAGCCGGTGAAAGAGCCGCTTCAAACCGGCTTGAAAGCGATTGACGCGATGGTTCCAATCGGTCGCGGACAGCGCGAACTGATTATCGGCGACCGCCAAACCGGAAAAACCGCCGTAGCGATTGACGCGATTATCAATCAGAAAGGCAAAGACGTTATTTGCATCTACGTCGCCATCGGTCAAAAGGCTTCGACCGTCGCGCAGGTTCGCCAGAAATTGGAAGAAAGCGGCGCGATGGATTATACGATTATCGTCAATGCTTCGGCTTCCGATCCGGCGGCGATGCAGTTTCTCGCTCCATATGCGGGCGTTGCCATCGGCGAATATTTCCGCGACAACGGTCGTCACGCGCTGACAATTTACGACGATTTATCGAAACAAGCGGCGGCGTACCGTGAAATTTCACTTCTTCTGCGTCGTCCGCCGGGACGTGAAGCGTATCCGGGCGACGTTTTTTATCTTCACTCGCGTCTTCTTGAACGTGCGGCGAAGATGTCTGACGCGCGGGGCGGCGGTTCATTAACCAGTTTGCCGATTATCGAAACGCAAGCCGGTGATATTTCTGCATATATTCCGACCAACGTAATTTCGATTACCGACGGGCAAATCTTTTTGGAATCCGACCTTTTTAATTCCGGTGTTCGTCCGGCGATCAACGTCGGCAACTCGGTTTCACGCGTCGGCGGCGCAGCGCAAATCAAGGCGATGAAACAAGTTGCCGGAACTTTGCGGATTGACCTCGCGCAGTTCCGCGAACTCGCCGCTTTCGCTCAATTCGGTTCGGATTTGGATAAATCAACCCAATCGCAATTGGAACGCGGAAAACGCCTGACCGAGATTTTGAAACAGGGACAATATCAGCCGATGCCGGTCGAAAATCAGGTTTTTATCATCTGGACGGTGACAAATGGTTTGGCTGACGATATTGAAGTTACGGATTTGAAACGATTTGAAGAAGAATTATTCAAATTCGCCGAAGGTTCGCACCCGGCGGTTTTAAGCACGATTCGTGACAAAAAATCAATTGACGACGATTTAAAAGCCTCGATGCGGGAAGCCGTCGAAGATTTCAAATCAACGCGCTGGGGCGGAAAAAACGAACACGGAACAAACGCCGTAATCGTCGAAAATGCGACGGCAAAGGCAAATGCTTAGTTAGTTGTGAATGGTGAATGGTGAATGATAAATGAAAGAATTTGTTTTCAATTCACCATTTATCATTCACCATTCACCATTAAAATTTTATGGCAAGTCTTTTAGATATGCGGCGGCGGATCAAATCCGTCAAAAACACGCAGCAAATTACCAAAGCGATGAAAATGGTCGCGGCGGCGAAACTCAAACGCGCTACCGACCGCGTGACGGCGGC
>JALYQJ010000061.1 GCA_030855875.1 Acidobacteriota bacterium | reverse complement strand
CGGCAATCATATTTTCAAATTCGGCGGCGAAATAACCAAAGAATTTAAGAATGAAAATCTCGGCGGCAATTCCGCTGCGGGCAGTTTCGGTTTTGCCGCTACGCAAACTCAAGGGCTTGTCGGAACGTCAACCGTCACCGGAACGGGTGATTCGTTCGCTTCTTTTCTGCTCGGCAGAGCAAACTCTTTTAGCGAAGCGCAATTTGACCCGCGCGTTCGTTTTCGTTTCGGGCGCACCGAGTTTTTCGCGCAGGATACTTACCGAATCAGACCGAATTTAACTTTGGATTTCGGCGTTCGCTATCAATATTTCCGTCCGGTCAAGGATGTGGATAATTTGCTGGTGACATTTGATCCGGCGCTTTATCGTCCGGTTAATCCGGCGACCGATTGCGCGACGCTGACTTGCAACGCGCTGATTACTTCCAGAGTTGATCCGCTCAACGGCATCGCCCGCGCCGGCGTCAATTCGCGCTTCGGCGACGCGGTTTACCCGAGCGACAAAAACAATTTCAGCCCGCGCGTCGGTCTGGCTTACCAGCCGACTTTTGAAAGCGGCATCGGCAGAACGCTTTTCGGCAGTCCGGGAAAATCCGTCATTCGCGCCGGTTACGGATTGTATTTCGACCAGCCGCTCGTCGGGATTTTTGAAAACGCGACGTTTTTCACGCCCCCGGTCAATACCGCCGTCGGATTTACCAGCACGCCGACGAATGTCATTACCTTTTCAAACATCCGAACGCTTTTCAACGATTCGTCCATCGTCGGAGCGACTTTCCCGACGAGAAATTTAGGCATCGGCGGCGCCATCGCGCCCGATTTCAAAACGCCCGAGTCGCAGGTTTATTCGCTCGGCATTCAGCGCGAAGTTTTCAGAAACGCCGTCGTTGACATCAGCTATGTCGGCACGAAAGGCGATCATTTGATTCGCCGGCGCAATATCAATTTCGTGACGCCCGCCGATGTGCTGCGCGTCGGCGCGGCTAATATTAACGCGAATCGTCCGTTTATCGGATTTTCCAACATCATCTATTACGAAACGAGTGCCAAATCGCGGTATAACGGTTTGCTGTCGTCGTTCAATTACCGTTTGCAGGAAGGTTTCACCATTACTTTGGCTTACACTTTCAGCAAAACTTTGACCGATTCGACCAACGACCGCGACGCGATTGACGATCCGCAGAATCCGTTTGACACAAGCCAGGAATACGCCGAGGCGAGAACTTCGCGCCCGCACGTTTTCAGCGCGAGCTATGTTTATGAATTGCCGTTTTTCCGTAAATCGGAAAACTCTCTGGTTCGTCTGCTGCTCGGCGGTTATCAAATTTCGGGAATCACGCAAATCGAATCCGGCGCGCCGGTTCCGCGCGTGGTTATTTCCGCCACCGATCAGGCGAGCGGAACGCGCGGTATTTATCCGAACGTCATTAGCGATCCGCGCGGCGGTTTGGCGGGAACGATTGATCCGGTTTCCGGCTTGCCGTTCGTTTTCGACCCGACGGCTTTTGAAAATCCGGCGCTCGGACAATTCGGTAATTTGGGCAGAGCTTTCGCCCGTCAGCGCGGACGCAACCAGACTAATCTCGCCATCTCGAAACAGTTTTATTTCAACACGGAGAGAACGGTTTATGTGCAGTTGCGAGCCGAAAGTTTCAATCTTTTTAACACGACGCAGTTTCTCGGTGCCAACGCGGCGCGTCCGACGCAGGGAACTGATGTTTTGTTAAACTCGACTTTCGGCAGACCGACCGCGACTCGTTTGCCGCGCGAGTTTCAATTCGGCGCGAAATTCTACTTCTAAATCAAGTAGAATTTCAATTTATTGAAAAAGTCCGTTTCGAGTGAATTACTTGAAACGGACTTTTCTTCATCGAAAGCGATTTTAATTGATTGATTTGGTGACATTTTCCGAGGCGCGTTTGGCTTTTTGCAGTTCCTGCGCTTTTTTGAAGGTTATTTTGGCTTCGTCGCGCCGCCCGGAACGCTGGAAGGCGAGAGCGAGCTGATAAAAACCTTCGGCTATTTCAGGGCGAAGTTTGACGGCGATTTCCAACTGTTCGATGGCTGATTGATAATTATTTGTCGCCAGATATGCCCGACCGAGAGTAAAACGGGTGTCGAATTCATCGGGAAAGGCTTTGGCGGAAGTTTCAAGCAAAGCGATTGATTTGGCGGCATTTCCGCGAAATAAATAAATGTCGCCGAGATTGAATGAAGCGCGGGGTTCGTTGGGCTGACGGCGCAGAATTTCCAAAAATTCGCGTTCGGCATCTTCAAAACGACTTCCTTTCCAGTATAGAGAACCGAGCGCGTAGCGATAATTTAAGGAATCGGAATTGAGCCGGACGACTTTTTCATAAGCGGAAGCGGCTTCGATGGTTCTTTTCTGCGCCTCCAGCACGTCGCCGTATAAAGCAAGAAGTTCGGCGGTTTCTTCGCCCAAATCCAAACGGCGTTTGAGAACTTTTTCCGCTTCGGCAAAGCGTTTCTGCTGCCGGAAAGTCTGCGCCGCCATTTCGAGTAATTTTGCGTCTTTCGGCGAACGTGCCAGCAGTTTAGCTATTTCACGGCTTGCATCAGCGAACTTTTCAACACCGATGAGAGCAATTGCTAAACCAAGCCGCGCTTGTGAATTGTTCGGTTCTGCGCGTAGAATACCGGAAAAAGTATTTACTGCCGACGCGAAATTTTCGCTCTGCAAATACTGAAAACCCTGCTGCATTGGCATCGTCGAATCGCTTTGCGCGGGAACGGCGGCAATCGCCAAAATTAGAAGGGAAAAAAATAAACAAGATTTTAAAAACAA
Organism: Acidobacteriota bacterium; assembly: GCA_030855875.1. GTDB lineage: Bacteria > Acidobacteriota > Blastocatellia > Pyrinomonadales > Pyrinomonadaceae > SXVE01. The sequence continues at coordinate 21,315 of JALYQJ010000061.1, read as the reverse complement.
TCTTTTCATCAGAAATAATTTATAACATCAAAAGGAAAATAAAAAGTCGAAACAAAAAACATTTTATGTCCGAAACGCCAATTTTACTGCAAAACGCCGGAATAATTACACCGTTTGAAAACTTAAAAATCGCTGATATTTTTGTCTATAACAAAAATATATCTGAAATTTCAGATGCTGATCAAGCCGGTTTAGTAGAAAGTATTGATTTGAATGAATTGCTTCTGTTCGCCGGATTTATAGACATTCATAATCACGGCGCGGTTGGCGTTGATGTTAATTCTGCGACGGCGGACGATATGCGAAAAGTTTCGAGATTTTTAGCGTCGAAAGGTGTGACGGCGTGGCTTCCGACTTTTGTTCCCGACTCGACGGAAATTTATCAAAAAGGAATTGACGCGATTGATGAAGTAATGCGAACTCAGGATTTGCCATCGAGCGAACCGGCGGCGCGAATTTTGGGCGTTCATTACGAAGGCATTTTTGCCAACGAAAAAATGTGCGGCGCACTGCGACCGGAATTTTTTAAGACCTTTAAAGGCGGCGAAGTTGATGAAATTCCGAAACTCAAGAAGGGAGTTCATTTAACGACGCTCGCGCCGGAAATCGAAAACGGGATTGATCTGATCGAGAAACTGATTGCGGAAAATTGGGTCGTTTCAATCGGTCATACGAAGGCGGAAACGGAAATTTTAGACGCGGCGTTTTCCGCGGGCGCGAAACATTTGACGCATTTTTATAATGCGATGACCGGACTTCATCACCGGGATGTCGGCGTTGTCGGCTGGGCTTTGATGAAGGAAAACGCGACTTTCGATATTATCGCCGACGGCGTTCACGTTCGACCGCAGATGCTCGAATTCGCTTGTCGGTCGAAATCGCCGGAAAACGTCACCCTCATCAGCGATTCGGTTTTGCCGACCGGACTCGGCGACGGCGTTTACGAACTCTGGGACGAGAAAATTTCCGTCGTCAATGGAAAAACGCAAAACGAACGCGGAAGCATCGCGGGCAGCGTGATTACGATGCTCGACGCTGTAACGCGAATGCTTTCGCTCGGATTCTCTGAAGCGGAAGTTTCAAAAATGGCGAGCCGAAATCCGGCGAAACTTCTCGGATTAGAAAAAACGCAAGGCTCGATTGAAATCGGAAAACGTGCCGATTTCGTCGCTTTGGACGAAGCGGGAAACGTGAAATTCGTAATGATCGGCGGAAAAATCGCGGTCAATAATTTAGAATAACAATTATTCTGAACAGAAAAAAAAAGCATAGCCACAAAAAGGCACAAAAGACACAAAATTTTTTTTGAGAATTTTGTGTCTTTTTGTGGCTATACTTTTTGCTTTTTGATTCGCCTCGTTCAACCTTTTGTGTAAAGAATTGTAAAAATCAGAACAGCGAAATTATATTTGTCGTAAAATCTTTTCAGGTATGAATCGAATTTTGATTATTGACGACGACGAAGACCTTTGCGAACTCGTTTCCGAATATCTGACGGGAGAAGGTTTTTCCGCCTTTGCGGTTCACGACGGCGAAAGCGGTTTGGAAAAAGCTCTGTCCGAAGATTTCGATTTGGTGACGCTCGACGTGATGCTGCCGAAAAAAAACGGTTATGACGTTTTGCGCGAACTGCGGCAAACTTCAAAAATTCCGGTTTTGATGCTGACCGCGCGCGGCGACGATATGGAAAGAATTACGGGTTTGGAAATCGGCGCGGACGATTATCTGGCGAAACCTTTTAATCCGCGCGAACTCGCCGCCCGCATCCGCGCGATTCTGCGCCGCGTTCAGATCGAAGAAGAACACGAACTCGCCGCCGATGAAAAAGCGTTTGAAAGGATAAATGAAAGAATCAGCGAAAGAATAAATGTTGACGATCTGGAGATTTTGCCTTCGGCGCGTTCGGCGCGACTCATCGGCGAAGATTTGAATTTGACCTCGGTCGAATTCGATCTGCTCGTCGCGCTCGTCAAAGAAGCCGGAACAATCGTCAAAAAAGAAGATTTGAGCCGCACGGTTTTAGAGCGCGACCTTTCGCCATACGACCGGAGTCTCGATATGCACATCAGCAATTTGCGAAAAAAACTCGGCAAACGCGCCGGCGAAGATGAAGAAAGAATCAAAACCATTCGCTCGGTCGGCTATATTTACACAGTTCTTTAAAAGTTCAAGGTTCAAGGTTCAAAGTTCAAAGTATTTTTCCTTTGAACCTTGAACCCTGAACCTTGAACCTTGAATTTATGAACCTTTTTATCAAAATCTTTCTCTGGTTTCTGGCGGCAATTGCGCTGATGGTCGGTGTCGTGATGTTTTTGACGTGGACGACGCAAGCCGAGCCGGTCGTCAGGCGTTGGCATACTTCGGTGATAAATCAAACGAATATCTACGCCGCGACCGCCAGACAAATTTACGATAACGAAGGCGAAAACGGTTTGATCGGATTTTTGAAAACAGTCAGAGATGCCGAAACCATCGAGCAGATCGGTTTAATTAATCAAAGCGGTGAAGTCAGCTATTTGAATAATTTTGACAAAGAAGTAGTCGGAAAATTGATTGAAAAATCTTTTTCGAGCGACGCGGTTGAAACCGAAACGACCAGACCGGAAGCAATTTACGCGGCAAAAACCTTCACGCGCACGAACGGAGAAAAATACGTTTTATTCGTTCAATGGGAGCGTTCGAGACCGACACCGTTTTTCGGTGAAGCCAATTATCAATATATGCGTCTGCTCGGATTGATTCTGACGGCAATCGCGGTTTGCTACGTTTTCGCCCGTTATATTTCCGCGCCGATTGTAAAATTAAGCGATGCGACCAAAAAACTGGCATCGGGCAATCTGCAAACTCGCGTCGCGCCGGAAATCGGTTCACGCGGCGATGAAATCGGCAAACTCGGCAAGGATTTTGACGAAATGGCGGAGCGCATCGAAGCCTTGATAAATTCGCAAAAACGACTTTCACGCGATGTTTCGCACGAATTGCGCTCGCCGCTCGCGCGTCTTAATGTCGCACTCGAACTGGCAAAACAGAAGGGAAATCCCGAATCGCAAAGTCTGCTCGACCGCATCGAACGCGAAGCGCGTCAGCTCAACGAAATGATTTCGCAGATTTTGCAGCTTTCCCGGCTTGAAAGTCAGGCGGAAACGATTGAACGTCGTCCGGTCAATCTTTGCAAACTGATCGAAAAAGTCGTGGCGGACGCAAATTTTGAAGCGGCGAGTTTGGATAAGAAAGTCGTTATCAGGGAAAACGCCGAGTGCGAAATTAACGGAAATGAAAACCTTCTGCGAAGCGCGGTCGAAAATGTTCTGCGAAATGCACTGCGCTACACGGGCGATGTGGTCGAGGTTTTTTTAACAAAAAGCAAATCGGAAATAATCGTAAAAATCAGAGATTACGGCAAAGGCGTAGCGGAAGAAGAACTCGCAAATCTGTTCACGGCGTTTTATCGCGTCAGCGAAGCCCGCGAACGAAAATCCGGCGGAACCGGATTGGGTTTGGCAATCGCCGAACAAGCCGTGCAGACGCACAAAGGTAAAATTTCCGCGAGAAATGCCGATGGCGGCGGTTTAATCGTTGAGATTAAACTACCTTATTCCGCCGCGCATCAACAAATGATTTGATACATAAAATCACGAAAATCAAACAAACCAGCGACATCGCAATCTGAGCGACGGTCGCCGCGTTCAAGGTTAATTGGCTTAAACGCATTACGAGTCTTCCGGCAGTCATCAGAAAACCGAGCAATCCGATTGTTACTGCCGCGTGCATCAAATGTTTTCGCAAATCTTCCTTCGCCTGCGCCGCCGCGCCCAAACCAGCCAAAATCAACCCGAACAACGCCGGAATCAAAGCCGTCAGACTCGCGTTTCCGTTCGACATTCCATAAATATAACCGATAAAGCCGATTATAATTAAAATCACACCGCAGACAATCGTAACCAAAGGCATATTATAAAATCTCCAAATAAAATTTGTAACAACTCTGTTTATCGTAACCGTAAGCGTTTTAGCAAAAGTTTTCAGGCGTAAAAAATTGTTCAGACTGCAATATCTCTTTTTTTCTTTACTTTTAACTTATGCCTTCTTACTCATAAAACTGTTTGAAAAGTCGTAACGCCGCCATCCTGGGGGCTGTCCGGCGGGCATCTTGCCCGCTGAACTCTCGCTCAATGCCGAAAACTTACTTGGAAATGACGCGGTTGTAGCGGCTGGAAGCCGCCACGACAGCCGCCATGATGGCGGCGTTACTTTTTTTCGACTTTTCAAACAGTTCTTACTTCTTACTTATTTTTTAGTAATCGGCAGAATAATCGCCGAAGAATTCGCGCCGCCGAAGTAAACGCGCTGTGTGGCTTTTTGAAAATCGGCGGCGGTCGCCAGTTTGTAATTCGCCATATATTTCTGCGGATTTCGCGCCACGAGCGGAAACCAGGTGCTTTGAATCTGCACCATTATTCGATGACCTTTTTTAAAAGTGTGCGCGATGCCCGGCATTGTAAAAGCTAGTTTTGCCGGTTCGTTCGTCTTTAAAGGTTCGGGTTTTTCAAAACTATTGCGAAATCTGGCGGGCATCGGTTCGCCGCGCAGAAGCATTTGATAACCGCCGGGAGCGAACACCGACCACGCCGAATTTTCCGGCGGTTTCACGCCTTCGGGAAATTTGTAATCGTCGGGGAAAACGTCAATCAGTTTGACGACGAAATCCGAATCCGTGCCGCTCGAAGAAATCGTCAGCGAAGGTTTGATGTCGCCCGCGACCGTTATGTCTTCGGTCAGAACATCGGTTTGATAAACCAAAACATCCGGTCTGGTCGAAGCAAAACGCTGATCTTCGGTCATAAAATCGCGCGGATAATTCGAAGTGATTTTTTGGGTATATGGGACCGGCTTCATCGGGTCGGAAACATACTCGTCGAAACCGTCCCGCGTTTTCGGCATTTCAAACGAAAGTTTGCCGTTTTCAGTTAAATATAATGCCGTGTCGGTGCCGTTGGTCGGCTCGTAATTTTCAAACGATTTCCACTGGTTTGCGCCCGTGTCGAATAAATTTACTTCCTTGATTTTGGAAATATCGCCTTTGTCCTTCAAAAAGTGATTGAAAAAGGGAAGTTCCATATTCGAGCGGTAATATTCGGCGGTTTTCTGCCCGAAATAAGCCGTGCCGAGCCATTCGCCGGTCGAACGCGCCCATCCGCCGTGAAACCACGGTCCGACGACGAGAACATTATAAATTCCCGGATTCTGCCGTTCGATATGTTCGTAAGTTTTCAGCGCGCCGTACAAATCTTCGTTGTCATACCAGCCGCCGACGGTCATCACCGCCGCTTTGATATTTTTCAGCTTCGGCAGAATATTGCGCTCTTTCCAAAAATCGTCGTAATTCGGATGCGCCATCATATCGTCCCAGAATTTGATGCGCGTTCCCAGATTCTTTTCGTAACTATCGGCGGTTTCTTTGAGTCCGCCGAGGCTTTTGAAATAATCATAACCGTCGGGCGTATTTCGTCCCTTCCATTTTTTCAAATAATCGTTCGTCGCAGTCGGTGTCGGGCGCGGCTGTCCGAAGCCGGTGAAAAACGAGTAGTTTTGCGCCAGAAACAACGCGCCGTTGTGGTGCATATCGTCGCCGTGAAACCAATCGGAAACCGGAGCCTGCGGCGAAGCGGCTTTGATTGCCGGATGCGAATCAATAATTCCGGCGGAAGTGTAAAATCCCGGATACGAAATGCCATACATTCCGACGCGCCCGTTATCGTTGGCAATATCCTTTAAAAGCCATTCAACCGTATCGAAAGTATCGGTTGATTCGTCAATATCTTTGCTCGTTTTGTTGACAATATCGGGACGAACGTCTTCAAATTCGCCTTCGGACATCCAGCGTCCGCGCACGTCCTGATAAACGAAAATATAACCTTCGCGCGGAAAAAGCTCGTCGGGACCGAGCGATGTTTTGAATTTGTCCGCGCCGTAGGGCGAAACCGTATAAGGTGTGCGGTTGAGCATAACCGGATATTTCTGCGTTTTGTCTTTCGGTTCGTAGATAGACGTAAAAAGTTTTACGCCGTCGCGCATCGGAATCGAAACTTCGCGTTTCGTATAGTTATCCTGTATGTATTTGGCGAGATCGTTCGTCTGCGGCTGCGCGGTTTGCGCCATCAGCGAAATCTGCCCGAAAATGAACAGGGAGAAGACGAATAAAAGTTTATTCAAACGATTGATTTTCATACTTTTCTTTGTAAAAACTTCGTAAAATTTATAGAAAAAAGGCTTGATTGTTCAAGCCTCATTTTCGCGTAATTGATAATTAAAAACAAGCCGGTTTTATATTTCGACTTCGACTACCAAAATTACCTGCGAACGCACGTCGAGCGCACCGGCTTGGACGGGCGTGACGTAAGCCGAATTCATCGAAGTATTCGTCATCATCGAATTGGATGAATATCGTTGCAGTATCGGAAGATTTTGGATGCCGCCTTCGTTGGTTTCGACTATCCGAACGATGCGACCGTTGAGCGATTTAGCAATCGCTTCGGCTTTCGTTAATGCTTGTTTGGTTGCCAGCGCGAGTGCATCGCCCTGCGCCGGACTGTCCTGGCGCACGACAAACGAAATTCCCTCGACGCTGTTTGCGCCCGCTTTCGTCGCCGCGTCAATTATCGCGCCGACCTGCGTTAAATCGCCGATTGTAGCCGTCACCGAATTTTTTACTTCATAACCGATAATCTTCGGCATCTTGCCCGAATAATAATCCTGTTCGGGCGATAAATTATAATTGTCGGTTTTGACTTCGATTTTGTTTGCAGTTGAAGAAGTGGCTTCGACGGCTTGTTTTACGGCTTCGCTTTTGCGGGCATTTTCCTGCTGCGCGTTGACCGCCTGACTGCCTTGGGTAACGACGGCGAACGTGACGACGGCGGTGTCGGGCGCGATTTTCATCTGCGAATCACCGACGACGGTAATTCTGGTCAAACTATTCTGATTCGGGCGGAAAACGTAGAGCGCGACTGCAAAAAGAATCAAAGTTAACGATAAAAGAACGCTTTTAACTAGATTTGTTTTCATTGAAATATCTTGCTCTCCCAAAATTTTCCCGAAGAACGACTCGCTCGACGAAATCTTGCAAAGTTTTCTGCCAACAGAAACTTTTTTACCGTCATCAAAAAATATGAAATGACAAAAAAGTTATTAATATGCGTTGCGCTCGTTTTCGCCGCTTTTGTTTTTATCAACAATTTCACGCCGAACGCTGCCGATTTTAAAGATTCGACAATTGAAAAAGCCTCAGCACCGTTTCGCTACGCCGCGCTTTTTGCCCGCGAACCGGAAGCGAAAATAAACATTCCGATTCGCAAAATTAAAGCCCGGCAAATCACCGATACGTTCGGCGCACCGCGCGGAAATGACCGGCAGCATCAAGGGCAGGATATTTTCGCGCCGCGCAATACACCCGTATTTTCGGCAACCGACGGGTATGTTTGGAGAATCGGGGAAAATAATTTGGGCGGCAATACGGTTTGGGTGATCGGTGCGGGCGGACGCGTATATTATTACGCGCATCTGGAAAAATACGCGCCCGAATTAAAAGTCGGCGACGCGGTGACAACCGATACGATTCTCGGATACGTCGGCACGAGCGGAAACGCCGCCGGAACTCCGCCGCATCTTCATTTCGGCGTTTATGCGGCGGTCGGCGCGATAAATCCATTATCATTATTTGAATAAAAATTTGAATTTTCCTGTTAATTGACAGATTTTCATAGACAAAAAGTATAATCAGGGTTAGAATCTCTAAATTGCTGGATTTATAGAGTTGGTTGCACTTTTTTGCGCTATGAATTCTAATTTGTTATTTTTGTTTAAGATTCTGTTGATTGAGGGGAGAATTATGAAAAAAGAAAATTTAATTAAGTCATCTTTTTTGTGGAAAGTGGCTTTTATCGTATCAATACTGCTGTTTCCGACAGCCTTAATAAACGCACAAACACAAGCGTGCCAGACTGTGACTTTTGCCCAGTTTAACCAAACAACTGGTGCTCAAGGGTTTGCTTTTACAAACAGTACGCCGGTTTCGAGTTTTTCGACAGTTCAAGGCGGAGTTGCCGTTCAGTTTACTTTTTTTTCCAATGTTGCGGGACTTCCGGCAGAATTGATGGGAGATCAGAATGCCCGCGTTTTCTTCAACTGTCAAACTTCAGCATTAGGTTTTGTAAATGTCGGCAGAACCGTTCAGCCTTTTAATAGTACCTGCACGTTACAGATTATCCGGGACTTTCCCGCTTCGGTCGGTAACGGTTCGCGCACAAATCTGTTGACCGCGACAATCGTAAATGATCCGACTACTTCGGACTTGTCCGGTGATAGCGGCGGTAATTCTGCCGGATTCACAGCCTCGACACCAAATCAGACGATTACCTTTTCCTCTGATTTTGTATCCTTCGGAGCTACACAAGCCCGCAATTTGGCTCTTTCATTTTCGTCGGTCAATCCAAACTTTTCTATCAACCCGAATGGTTTCCTGAATTCATTTACCGCTGCCGGGGCGGGAACTTTTGCTTCGTGTCCGCCTCCTACATTTAATCCTCCGACAGCCGCTGCCGCGTCAGTTGGCGGAAGAGTTTTATCATCCAACGGCAGAGGATTAGGCAGAGCGGTCGTTACATTAACTACTGCTTCAGGCGAAACTTTTACGTCTATAACAAACAGCTTCGGGTATTACCGGTTTGAAGATGTCTTCCCCGGACAAACCGTAATAATTAGTGTTAATTCCAAGCGATTCGTATTTGCTCCGAAAGTTCTGAACGTCGGCGAAGATTTATTTGAACTGGATTTTATGCCGCAGTAGTTCGGTAGAATAATCAAACAAAAAAACGGCGCATAATGACGCCGTTTTTTGTTTTTAAACCGTCGAAAATTAATTTCGCATTTCCTTAATCATCGTTTCGATTGTCAGTTTCAAATGTTTCGTCACGGCATCGTATTTTTCTTCATCGGACATTTCTGCTGAAAAAACATCTTTCGCGTAGAACGGTTTGCCAAAGCGGATTTTTACTTTCGACGGGCGAATACGCCACGAACCGCGCGCCCAGACTTTGTGCAGCCCGTCGAGCGCGACGGGCAAAATCGGCAATTCGAGTTCGGTCGCCAAAATCGCCGCGCCTTTTTTGAATTCGTGAATATCGCCGTCAAAAGCGCGTTCGCCTTCCGGGTAAATGTTCAGTACTTTGCCGTTTTTCAAGCCGACCGCGCCCGCTTTCATCGCCTTCATTAACTGCGTGTCCGGGTCAATCGGAACGACGCTCAACATTTTTGCGACCCACTGCATAAACCCGCTGCGAAAAAACTGGCTTGCTCCGACGTGAAAGATATTTCTAAAAATCTCGAACGGGTAATTCGATGTTAAAACGAACGGGTCGAGAAAACTCTGATGATTCGGACAGATGAGAAACGGTCGTTTCATCTTTTCGAGTTCCTCGATGTTCGATACTTCCAGACTCATAAAGCCGCGACAAAAAAGATTGAAAACTTTATAAACTCCGAACGCGAAACCCCTGAAAATCGGACGATCAAGCAAAACGCCCTGAACTTCCGGGAAATCCGCCTGCGCTTCACGAACAATTTTCCCCCAATTTAAATCGGTTGAAATTTCACCGGCGGTTTCGGTTTCGCCGACTCTTTCCTGAACAAGCCGAATCGTATCTGCGACGGTCAAAGCCTGCGCCGCTTCGTCGCCGTCGAATTCGGTCGCAAAACCTTGTTCGAGCGCTGCGAAAACTTCGGCGCGGCTTAACGAATCGAGTCCCAAATCAATTTCGAGATTCATCGTCGGATGAATCGCCTCCGCGTCTTTGACGTTCTTTTTAATTGCCGAAACGACGGCGCGACCGGCGTTCGATTCGAGCAGAGCGTTGTCCGCCGCCGTCAATTCGAGCGGTTTTCGATTATTCAAATCCTGATCGTCCAAACCTTCGTTTTCGATTCGTTTTTGCAGCTCGAACCGTTTAATTTTCCTCGTCGCCGTGCGTGGCAGCGGTTCGGCGTGAATAACGTATTGACGAACGCGCTGGTATTCGGGCAAACTGCGTCCGAGATTGTCCAACTCATAACGAATCGCTTCCTTTGAATTGGCGATATTGTTTTGTTTGAGATAAACGAAGTCGGGAACGGCGACGGCGACGAGTTTTTCCGCTCCGGCGGTCGCCGCCTTTTCATCTTTTACGCCGAGAATGCAGATTTCTTCGATCAGCGGCGATTTTGAATAATGAACTTCCAAATCTTCCGGGTGAATATTTTTTCCGTTTGGCAAAACGATCACGTCTTTTGAGCGTCCGACGATAAATAAATCGCCGTTCGCGTCGAGTTTTCCAAGATCGCCCGATTTAAACCAGCCGTCTTCGGTAAATGCGTCCTTCGTCGCTTCCGGGTTTTTGTAATAGCCGCTGAAAACCATTTTGCCTTTGATTAAAACTTCGCCCGCGCCGTCTTCGTTCGGCGGTCCGAGTTTTATTTCGGCGTAATTGACGGCTTTTCCGACCGAACCGACCGAGCTTCCCTCAAATCTCGTGCTGGCGACCGCACCGCACGTTTCGGTCAAGCCGTAGCCTTGAATAATCGTAAAACCGAGCGCGTAATATTCTCTGGCAATTTTCTCGTCGAAACGCGAACCGGCAGAAATCGTGATGTCGAGCCTGCCGCCGAATCCGTCGTGAACTTTAGCGAACATTTTTTTGCCGAGATTTATATTGAACGTATCGCGCAAAAAACCGTTGGTTTTGAGCATTCCGTCGAAAAGCAGTCGAACGGGCGCGGGCTGTGCGGCAACGCCGTCGAAAATCTTTTTGTGAAACAAATACCAGAGACGCGGAACGCCCGTCAACATCGTAATTTCCTTTGTTTCAAAGGCTTTCGTAAGTTCGGCGGGCGCGAGTTCTTTGACATAATAAACGCTCGCGCCGATGCTGGCGATAACCCACAAATTAATTACCTGCGCGAAAACGTGAAACAGCGGCAGAACGCTTAAAACGACTTCGTGTTCTGAAACATTCATCACTTCCTGACAGCCCTGCGTTTCGTAATAAATATTGCCGTGCGTCAGCGGAACGCCTTTCGGTGTGCCGGTCGTGCCGGAAGTGTAAATCAAAACCGCCAAATCATCCGGCGCGGCAGGTGTCGGTTTCGCATCGTAATCCACCGGACGCGCGGTTTTCATCCAATCGGAAAAACTCTGAAAACCATTTTCCGATTTTGGATTTTCAACTTCGGAATTGGAATTTTGGGCTTCTGAATCCGGAATCTGGAATCTGGAATCTGGAATTTGGAATTTGTCCGAGTCCTGCAAAACGACGGCGGGGATTTTTGCGCTCAGTTTTTCTTCGAGCTTGTAAAAACTTTCGACGAAATCTTCACCGATGAACGCCATTTTCGCTTCGGAGTTTTCAATAAAATTCGTGATCGTTTCAAGCGCACCGTGCGGATCAACCGGAACGCAGACCGCGCCGCGAAACAAAATACCGAAATAAGCAATCGCCCAGCGCGGATGATTTTCGCCGATCAGCGCGACTCTTTCGCCGAAATTTACGCCTTCTTTTTCGAGCCGGTAAGCCACCGACCGAATCGCGTCGAGCATTTCGGCAAAAGTATAGCGCACACCTTCAACGCCGATAACGTCCATCGCCATTTTTTCCGGGCGCGATTCGGCGGCATCAATTATTAGCTGGCAAAAAGAATTACTCATAAATTTTTAGTTTGCAAAAAAAAGAAAATTTGAACACAGATTAACACAGATAACCCAGATTTTTTATCTTACTTTCTCTCCTGTGTTTATTCGTAACTGTCAGAAGTTGATTTTTTGTGGGTTGAAAAAGATTATTGTGGAACTCGAACTTTTAATGCCAGCGGAACAATTTCGTAAACGGCGGGAAGTCGTCCGGGCAGTTCGCCGTCGGTTTCGATGTAAATTTCCTGATTTTTATCGGCGGGGAAAACTTCGATTTTTCTGGCTAGAACGCTTTTGACTTCTTTCAAATCGAGATGCGTTCCCTGATAAAGCGTGTGAGCGTTGAGGATAATTTTCGCCGTCCGCATATCGCCGATATTTATCACATCGAAAAATCCGTCGTTGATTTTGGCATCAGGAGCGATTTTCATTCCGCCGCCGAAGTAGCGCGAATTAGCCACGCAGAAATTTAGCGTGTTCAAAAGTTTTTCTTCTTTATCGTCAATTTTCACGCGCACGGTCGTGAAATTCAAATCAAAAACTTCCTGCAAAGTCGAGAGCGCAAACTTGGCTTTTCCCCGCATCGCGTCGCCGACGGGCAGCCATTTGAGCAAACCTTTTGCCTTCACCCGTTCGTTTATCGAAGCACTCAGACCGAACGACGAAACATTGAGAAAGTAACGCGAAACCTGCTCATTTTCGTGATTAAAAAAAGTAACTTTTCCGACATCAATTGTTTTCGTCGCGCCGGTTCGCAAACTTTTCGCGGCTTCACGGGTCGCGGTTGGCATTGCCAAAGTTCGGCGAAAATCGCCGCCTGTTCCCGAAGGCAAAATGCCGAGTTCGACATCCGCGCCGGATTCCAAGATTCCGTTGGCGACTTCGTTGATCGTGCCGTCGCCGCCGCAGGCGATGATAAATTTTCGCCCCCGTTCGATTGAGCGTTTTGTTAATTCAATTCCGTCGCCCGGTTTTTTCGTGAACGCGACTTGAAACGCACCGAAATGCGCCCGAAAATCAGAAGCCGTTTCCGCCCAGCGCGAAGCCGTCGCGCCGCCCGCCGATTTCGGATTAACGATCACGAGCGGCAGATTTGACGCGCCGTTTTTTTCGTTACTTAAAGTAGATTTGCTGGTTTTTTCTGACAAAATCGGTTATATCCCTAATGCGTTTGAAATCCGCCAGTTTAGAATTTGCATTTTCATCCGTCGTAAACGCTTTGCCGGTGTTCACATAAACCATATTTTCGCTGTATGGCGCGGATTTCGCGCTGCACATTCCGGCGACAATCACGTCTTTCAGATTATCATTATTCAAATCTTCAAACGCCGCCGCTTCGACCCAACAGCCGAACTCCACGCCGTTAAATTGACCGGGAAAATCGAAAATTTTCGCACCGTCTTTATAAATAGCAAACTCGGATTCGAGCGGCGGATCGTCGTATTCGGGATTATACGAAGTCACGAAACACGAATTCGCAAACGGCGCGAAATCAACCGGAAAAGTCTGCTTCGCCATCACGGCATTATCGCCAACATCAACGTTCGCGCAGTCGGTTTTCGTCACTTTTATCTCGTCGAAAACATCCTTTTTATTCGCCGTTTTGCCGGAATTCGCACTATTAATCGTTTCGGTTTTCGCGGTTTCCGCCGATTTTAGCTCACCGGTCGCTTTGGTTGATTCCGCCGCCTGTTTTTTCGGTTGTTCATCAACTTTTCCATTTATGGCGCAGGAAGCACAACAAGCAATCGCTAAAAGTAAGACGTAAAACTTTTTTCTCATTGGTTTAGATCTGTAAGTGATGATGCGAAACAAATTCTCGCTTTGACTTTATGGCAAAGCGAGAAGCGATACATAATCGTCTTTGTAGAATAATCGAATAATTTCAAAATCACGCCGCAATAAGTCTTCTACTTGCCGTGTCGAACAATTTCCAAGCCGAAGCCATATAACTTTCGGCGGATTTCCGAATACCAGGCTAAGATCGTGCATATTAGCATCTTTCGAGACAATCATAAAATCATTGTCCTTTGCATAATCCCAGACAATCGGATCATCGGTCGCTTTCATACTCACATCCCGGACGTGAAGAGAATTCGGGAAAAGGTCAACCAAAAGATTCGTTAGCTTTGACGACAGGTTTTCGTCAAAAAGTAATTTCACGCGGGCATCGGAGCGTTCATCAACCGACGCTCGCAGTCAGCCGCGTATGCAATACAGGCTTTCAAATCCTCCCGCGTCAAATCGGGAAAATCTTCGAGAATCTCCGCTTCGGTCATTTCCGAAGCCAGATATTCAAGCACTTCATAAACAGTAATTCGCAAGCCGCGCACACAGGGCTTTCCGCCGCGTTTGTTCGGTTCGATGGTGATGTAATCCCGATAGTCCATATTTGAAATTATCAAATACAACAAATTCAAAAGCAAGCAATAAAGATTTTCGCCGGAATTTACTTGTTATATGCGGCGTTATCTATAAAAATCGTATTTGAAACTCATTTATTCTTCCTTTGGGGTTTTAAAATCATTGCGCCAAGATAACACTCCAACTCCAAATTCAGCAAAATTCTTTCTAGCTTGATTCAAGGAAACATCGTTTGCTGGTCCTACATAATCGGGGTCTTTAAGTTGAACCGGACAATCTCCCCATCTACAGCGTTTACAAATGTAGTAATTGCGTGGCGGAACGTATTGAGATGAGATTTTAGAGCCGCAGCAAGAACAGCGGTAATTGTATTTCTCTTGATGACTCATAAATAACTTTATAATCAGCTCCTGTCTGAAGATTTTTTTCTCAAAAAGGTTAGCTATGAAACATCTTCACGCTCAATTTCAACCAAGTTTCATCTACTTTATTCACCTGACGAATGTTCCAAATGGCTCAAACCCGAAATCGCGGCGTTTTTGCCCGAATGAATCCAGCCGCGACGAACGGTTTTGCCCACGGAGTTTTGATTGAACGTGAAATTGTTGTTCAAAAATAAATTCGTGTCGAAATCCAAAACGGCGAGATGCGGTTTTGCGTCGTAACGTGCTTCGGTCAAAATTACTTCCTTTGAAGCCCGCGCCATAAATGCTTCGATTTCGGAGATTTTGCGCGGAAGATTCTTCGTCATCCATTCGACACCGTTCGTGGTGACGAGCAAATCGTCTTCGATGCGAACGCCGATGTTTTTGTATTTTTCAAAATTCGGTCGAACTTTTTCGATAAAAGCGGCATATTCAGGAGTTTTCGGCAAATATTCGAGCGCGTCTTCGCGGATATAGATTCCCGGCTCATTCGTGAATACGATTCCCGCTTCCATCGGTTTACCGTAACTGCCGACATCGTGGACGTTCATTCCGAGCCAGTGACCGAGACCGTGCATATACCAGATGCGATATTGCTGCGAATTTTTATCGGTGATTAATCCGAGTTTGAATAAACCGTCTTTGATAACTTCGTCCGCCGCGTCGCCGACGGCTTTAAAGGTCGCACCCGGTTTGGCAACTTTCGCCGCCGCTTCCTGAGCGTCGTAAACGATTTGATAAATTTCGGCTTGTTCTTTGGAGAATTTACCGTTGACCGGATATGTTCTGGTGACATCCGCCGTGTAATGATCGTATTCCGCGCCGACATCCATCAGCATCAAATCGCCGTGTTTTACTTCGCCCTGCGATTCGACGTAATGCAGCGTCGTCGCGTTCGGACCGCAGCCGACGATTGAGGGATAACCCCAATAATCGGCGTTGCGGCGGCGAAAAGTGTATTCGACTTCCGCCTGCACTTCGTATTCGTATTTCGCACGTCCGACCATCGCCATCGAACGCATCTGCGCTTCGGTCGTAATGTCAATCGCGTGCTGCATTAATTTGATTTCATACGCCGATTTCGTGCGGCGCAACCCATCAACAATCGGTCTCGCATTCTCGATTTTGAAGCCGGTCAACGTTTTGGAAAACTCGCTTTCGCGCCCGAATTCCGCCGCTCCGTTGCTGTCGCCGTCGGTAAACGGAAGCAAAAGGTAAACGGTTTCGGCGGCGGCGGTTATATTCGCGCCGTCTTTGGCGGCAAACGCTTTTTTGTCCGTGAAGGCTTGCAGAAAGTTTTGTGTTTCGCTCGCATCAACAATCGTTTTCACGCCGGAAATTCGCGTCGCGTCGTCATTTGAATACATTCGCCCGTTCCACGTTTCAAATTGCGGATTGCGTTTCGGCAAAAACAAAAATTCCTGATTATCCGCGCCGTTTTTGACAAGCACGAGCGTCACGCCATTTTGTTTTAGATTCGTCAAATAATAAAGATTATTTTCCTGCCGGTAATAAAAATCAACGTCGCCCGCATAGTTTCTCGCCTCCGCACTTCGCAAGATAAAGACGCTGTTCGGTTTCATCTGTTTGAAAACTTGCGACCGCCGCCGTGCGAGTTCTGACTGTCGTTCCGCGTCGGTAAATTTCGGCGCGGGCGGCGCGGCGCGAATCGCTTTCGGTTCGGCTTTGTCAATAATTTCGGCGTTGATCTGTAAATTACCAAGCGAACAGATCATCAAAACAGCGATTAAAACTTTCAATTTCATAAATTCTTCCTTAATCTGAGTTTTGCAAATCTAACTTTTGCAGTCTGATTTTTGCCCTCTTAATTTTTTCTTTTTAATTATCTCTTTCACCCAATCACGAATCATTTTCGCCCAAGCCGTGCTTTTCAATTCGCGGCTGTCGCGCAGAAATTCGTCGGCTTTCGCGCTCGTTAAAATCGGCAGCGCGATGCTCGTTTCGGTTTCGAGATAAATGCCGTCTTCAAGCGCGTAAAACTTTATCGTTTTGCCGTCGAAACGCCAGACTTCCTTCGCGCCGAACGCAGCGAAAATCGGCATTCGCGGAACTGATGAGTTTGTGCGGTTGACTTCAATTGTTAAATCTGGCGGCGGGTCTTTTTCATAATCCAAATCGGATTTTCCTTCAATCAGTGATAGAGATTCGATATAAAAACCTGAGTCGGGTTCAAAACCCTTGCGAATTTCACGACGTCTATAGGTAGTTGATCCGCAATTCACAAAGTCTATTTCCAACTCCAACAATATCGTTTCCGCCAATCTTGCAATCGTTCGATTACTCTCTTCGTGTTTCAATGAATTGGTAATCTCTACCTCCAACATTCCACTATCATAACTCAAACGCGGGCTTGGCATTTCCGAGTATTTTTCGAGAAGCGATTCGTATATTTCCCAACTCACACCGTAGATAACTTCGGATTTTGTCAGTTCCAGATGTTTTGATTCCAAGACTGCCGACATAAATTTATACTTCCTTTTTTAGAGTTTCCGGTTATATTTTAACCTGAAAATACCGATTGACCAACGAAGATTTTAGTTGGCAAATTCAGTATCTTTCGATGTCGTGTTGCCGAAAAAGTCTGCCGCGAAAACACGCAAAACATAATTTCCTTTTTCCAAAGCCGAAGCGTCGAAAAAGTTTTCTTTGAAATTATCGCCGCTGACTTCGTTGGAAACGATGTAGTTGAAAACGGTTTCGGGCGTGTAGCCGGATTGACTGCCCGCCGCATAAACAAATCGGGCGGCGCGTTCGTCCGGCATTCGCTCGAATGAAATCGTCCAATTTATATCTTGAACAGGCGTTTTGTCAGCGCGTAAAATTTGATAGCCGAGCCGGTAAACGCCGAGTTTGCGATTGGCGCGATTGCCGTTCATTTGATCGAAGGCGCGAACGACGATGCGCGTTTTTCCGCTTAAATTTCCGCTTAAATTGATACGTGAATTTGTATTTGAGGTTTCAAACGCCCGCCAGTTTTCATCAAACAGCGTAACCTTTTCGATAATCGGCGCAATCGTGTCGGCGATGTTCGGGAAGATCAGAGCGTCGAGCGCGTTCATTTCCGCGCCGGTTCTGCCCGCGATCAAATGAACGTGATTGAACGAATTGAGTGTTCCGACGGCTTCACCGGCAACGAACTTCGCTCCGCGCGGAATGCGGATATTATTTAGCTTTCCGTCCGCGTCTTTTAAAAATAAAAACCGCGAATCGTCATAAATTACGTTGTCTTTATCGCGTCCAAGCCGAATATGGATGTAGCCGACGGTCGGCATTCGCAGACGCTCGCGCAGACCGCCGAAACCTTCCGCCGCGAACGGCGACAGGACTTTTTCGTTTCTGATAAATCGCGCCGTTTCGCCGTAATTTCCTGCAATATCCAAACCGTTGTGAAACCAGACTTGTTTGTTTGTGTCGTCAACTTCGCCGCGAATCTCGCCCAAAGTTCCGGCAACATCGCGCCGTGCGTCCGGCGGATTATAAGTCCAGCGCGGTTCGCCTGTCCGCCGAAATTCTTCGGGTTTCAGCCGCAGATTCTTTTTGTCTTCTTCGGTAATTTGCTTTCCGATATTTTCGCCCGAAAAAACGCGCACAACTTGATTTTCGCTGTCGGCGACGAACAAATTTCCCGATTCATCAATCGCCATTCCATTCGGACGATTAAACTGTGACGCGGACAAATCGCCGTCGGCGAAACCGCGCTGTTCGCCGGAGATTGTTTCGACAAACGGCAAAACAATCGAACGGATAACACGAATCGCGTTGCCGTCAGCGAGAAATATCGCGCCAGAATCATTAATCGTGACGGCTGTCGGCGAGACGAATTCCGATTCATAAGCGAGTCCGTCTTTCAGATTGGAATTTCCGTTTCCGGCAATCGTCGAAACTTTTCCGGTTTGTTCGACGAGCCGAACGCGCCGGTTTCCCGCGTCGGCGACGATGATTTTTCCGTCTTTCGTCGCGGCGATTCCGCACGGCGTGTCGAATTTCGCCAAACTTCCGGCATCATCGGCGAAACCTTTTTCACCGCCCGCGAGCATCGAAACCACTCCGTTTTCAATGACGCGAATTTTGTCGTTGTATGTGTCGGCAACGAAGATTTTGTTTTCAAACGCGGCGACTCCGATTGGCGCGTGAAAAAGCGCGGTTTTCGTGTCGCCGTCGGCAAAGCCCGATTGGTTTTCCACGCCCGCGAGAATTTCCGTTTCACCGTTCGGTTTGATTCGTTTTATTGTGTGCGAACCGGAATCGGCGACGATTAAATCGCCGATTCCGTCGAAAACAATGTGCGAAGGCGTATCTAATTTGTCATTAAAAACACGCATCGCTCCGTCTTTGTCAAAGCGTAGAATCCTGCCCATTTCACCGTCGGAAACATAGATTTCGCCGTCCTTAAACGCCGCGCCGAACGGCTCGCCAAATCTTTCATTCAAACCGGCAAACGTCGAAACCGTTGATAGAGGCTTTTGTTCCGGCGTTTTGTTTTGACAATTTATCAGAAACGTCGAAAGGACGATTGCGGCAAGCGTTAGAAAAATAATGTTAATAGAAAAATGTCTGTGATAGTTCATCGGCGTTCGTCTTCCAAATTACAACAAAGTCGGCGAAAAGGACAAATCGGAATCTTTCGGGATATTGAACGAAGATTTCGAGTCGAAATTCGCGTTCCGTATGCAAACGCCGACAATTTTTGTTATCATCACGGCATCTCGACAAACTTATAAAAACTATTTTGAGGAGTGAAATAAATTATGTTTTCTTTACAGGATTTACTCGGACAGCAGCAGGGAAACGAGGCGATTGATCAAATCAGCCAGAATGTCGGCGCGAATCAATCGGCGGTCAATTCGGCGATTCAGATGGCTCTGCCGATGCTGATTAACGGCTTAGCGAACAACGCTTCAACGCCCGAAGGCGCGGAATCGCTGAACAACGCGCTCGAAAAGGACAATCACGGCGGAATTCTGGATAATCTCGGCGGATTGGGAAATATGATCTTCGGCGGCGGACAATCCGCACCGACACCGCCGCCGCGCCAGGCTGACGCGGGCGGCATTCTCGGACATATTTTCGGCACGAATCAAGGTCAGGTCGCGCAGCAGGTCAGCAAAAACAGCAGCCTCGACATCGGACAGGTTTCACAGATTCTGATGTTTCTCGCGCCGCTTGTGATGGGTTATCTCGGCAAACAAAAACAGCAGCAGGGATTAGGAGCCGACGGTTTAGCCGGTTATCTCGGCGAGCAGCAGCAGCAAATTCAAGCGTCGCCGCAGGGCGGAATGCTCGGCAATCTGCTCGACCGCGACGGCGACGGCTCTTCGATGGACGACATTGCTTCGATGGCAATGAGTTACCTTTCCAGAAAATAATTTTTAATGGTGAATGGTGAATGGTAAATTATTAATTTAAGAAAATTATCTTCTTTACCAATCATTCACCATTCACCATTAAAAAGAATGCTCGAAGCGATCAATTTATCCAAAACTTATACGAGCGACGGCGTTGATTATAACGTGCTGAAAAACGTCAATCTCGAAATCCGGCACGGCGAATGCGCGGCTATTATCGGGAAATCCGGCAGCGGGAAGTCAACTCTGATGCATCTGCTCGCCTGTCTCGACGCGCCGACTTCGGGTTCGGTCAATTTCGGCGGCGCGGACGTTTCGCTTTTGTCGGAAAAGGAAAAAGACGTTTTGCGAAACGAGCAATTCGGCTTTGTCTTTCAGCAATTTTTTTTGAACGGTCACGAAACTGTCTATGAAAACGTCGTTTTGCCGCTTCGGATTCGCGGCGCGGACAACTACGATTTAGTTAAAAACGCGATGATCGGGCTCGAAGCCGTCGGGCTGAAGGATAAAGAAACGAAACGGGCGAAAGACCTTTCGGGCGGCGAAAAACAGCGCGTCTGCATCGCCCGCGCATTGGTCGGCGAACCGCGCGTCATCTTCGCCGACGAACCGACCGGCAATCTCGATTCAAACACGAGCGCGGCAATCGAAGATATGCTTTTCAAACTCAACAAAGAAAAGGGAATCACGCTGATTGTCGTCACGCACGACGAAGATTTAGCGGCAAAGTGCGAACGCATCATCGAATTAAAAGACGGCGAAATCATCTCCGACCGCGCGAAAGAATCGTCAACCCGCTAAAAACCGGCTAAAAACCGGATTGTCACCACAAAATTTTTAATATATCTTTTTAGACGGATAAATTTCTCGATCAACTCATTTCGTTTTTCAGATTAATCTATGTCTAAACTTTTAATCACCAAATATCACAACCAACTTCACGAAATTCTCAATGCGGGCGGAACGCGCAATGAAACATCCATCACATTCGCCTTCGCCAATCTTCTGCGTTCATATGCCGAAAAGAAAAATTTGCTGCTGGTCGAGCAGTTTGAATTCGTCGGAAAAAGCGGCAAGCGCATTAGACCTGACGGCGTTTTAAAGTATTTCGGCGGCATTGATGTCGGTTATTGGGAAGCCAAAGACACTAAAGACAATCTCAATGTGGAAATCAGCAAAAAACTCAACGAAGCCGGTTATCCGAATAAGAACATCATATTTGAAGACACGAACACCGCCGTTTTGATTCAGGAAGGCAATGAGGTAATGCGCGTTCCGATGACGGAGTGGAATCTGCTCGATGATTTGCTCGACAAATTCGTTGATTATCAGCCGTCCGAAGTTAAAGAATTCACCAAAGCTCTTGAACAATTCAAAGAAAACGTGCCGATCATTGTCGAAGGTTTGCGCGAATTGATGGAAAAAGAAGCGGAAACGAATGGAG
>JALYQJ010000566.1 GCA_030855875.1 Acidobacteriota bacterium | reverse complement strand
AAATATTATGTCACAGACGAACTGATTTACATTCCCGGCGGTGCTTCGACTGCCGATTCGGGAATTTCCTGCGCCCGTATAGGATTCAGAGCGGTCAGTTTTTCTTTGGCTTCGCGGGCGGTTTGCGAGAGCGGAACCGCTTTGCCGTCCAAATCTTTGGTTTCGGCGGCGGTTTTGGCAATGTTGTAAT
Source organism: Acidobacteriota bacterium (assembly GCA_030855875.1). Taxonomy (GTDB): domain Bacteria; phylum Acidobacteriota; class Blastocatellia; order Pyrinomonadales; family Pyrinomonadaceae; genus SXVE01. The sequence goes on along the minus strand of JALYQJ010000566.1, from coordinate 14,463 downwards.
AAATATCGGCGGCTTCCTGCGTTTTGCCCTGCTTTTCGTAAATTCCCGCCAACTGAAAATTTATCGTATCTTTAGCGATAATCGGATTATCCATTTTTGCCAGTTCATTATAAAGCGCGGCGGCTTCGTCCGGTTTTCCGTCGTCCGTCTTGGCTTGAGCGAGCGCGAACTTTGAAAGTTTGCCGACTTCATCATTGGATTTCGCCAGATTTTCCAGTTCCTGAATTCCAGCGGCGCGGTCGAGCGTCAGGCGATTGACCCCGATAAAATATTTGGCTTTTTGCGCTACATCGCCGCTGTATTTGTTGGCAACTCCCTGAAATTCGGCAATTGCCGCTTCAGCGCGTTCTTTCTGAGTGGTAAATGTTCGAGCTGACGGTGCGCCAGCCGGCGGAGGCGTGTCGGTCACGTTCGCCTGCGACGTTTCGATAGCTTTGCCGAGCGCGGTTTGTGCCGTCGCGCCGGAACGTGAATTCCACGCAAAGAAAATGCCGATTAAGACGACGAAAACGGCGAGTGCCGCTAAACCGTAAAGGATATTTTTCCCTTTGCCTTCAAATTTCCGGCTCGCATCGTCAATCTTCCGATTGACGGTATGTTGAAAAGCATCTTCATACCGGACTTTTTCCTTCGGTTCGCTGGTTGGTGAAACTGGTTGTTCGATTATTCTTCTTTTTCTAGCCATTGTTTTAAAACTTGCAATTTTCTATTGCCGAATCGTTGTATAATTGCGCGGAAAAGGATTTTTCCAAAAGAGTCAATTTATCTTAAAATGCCGGTGAGAGCAAGTAAGTTGCCAACAAAAGTAAAAGTGCGGTGCGAAACCGCGAAAAGTTGGAAGCCTGAATTATATTTTCCGGTAATGATTTTCATTCTATTTTCATCGAACAGTATTTGAAAAACAGTTGAAAAATATTTTTTAGTTTTCGGGAACAATTTTTGAAAAGCGGTGTCTAATATAATAGTTCGCCGGATTAAAGCGGATGAGCAATTGGAATTTTTCTCTGACGGAGAAGACAAAAAGGCGGAATATGTTCTTCAGTAAGTCAATCACGCTTGACGAGGAAGACTTGGGAAATGTTGCTCTGGCGGCAGGCGCGAATTCCGCCCGCTCGACCGCCGAAATTCAGTTCATTGAAAGATTGCAGTCGGGCGAAGCGGACGCTTTCGACGTTTTAGTAACGCGCTATTCTGCGGATGTTTATGCGCTGCTGTTTCGTCTGACTGAAAACGCGGAAGAAGCCGGAGATTTGACGCAGGAAACTTTTTTGAGCGCACTCAAAGCGATCAAAAAATTTCGCGGCGAAGCGGATTTGAAAACGTGGCTTTTTCGGATTGCCGTCAACGAATCGCGTAATCGCTTTCGCTGGTGGAAACGCAGAAACCGGCATAATACGATTTCCTTCGATGCTCCAATCGGCGAAACCGAAACGCCTTTATCGGAAAGTTTTTCGAGCGATTTGCCGAACCCGGAAGAAAATACGCTCCGGCACGAACGCGAAAAGGTTTTGAAAAAAGCTCTGCTCGAATTGCCCGATGTTTTCCGCGAAACGATTATTTTGTGCGACATCGAAGGTTTGAGCTACGAAGAAATCGCGCAGACTTTGGAAATAAACATCGGAACGGTGAAATCGCGCATCGCCCGCGGACGCGACGAATTGAGAAGAAAGTTGAAAGATATTTGATAAGTAATTTCAGATTCCAGATTTCAAATTCCAAATCAGAGAGGCGGTTTTTAATTTGGAATTTGAAATCTGGAATCTGAAATTACAAAGAGTGAATGATTGACTCGCCCCGGTTTCAATTCTTAAAAGACAAAATCGGTGCCAAACGAAAGGTCAAGAGGAAACGAAAAGTTTGAAGCGGGTTATGAAAAGCAGTTTAGAGTTCGGCGGTTATTTGAAAACAGACCAACAACAACTGATTAATTGCCGAAATCAAAACTGCCGATCAAAACACGAACACGAACGAAGCGTTGTTTTCTGCGAACAGAAAACACCGGGGTCAGTCAGGTATTCACTTTTTAAACGGGCTTTGGCTTTTGGTTTTTGGCTTTTGATATTCGGAAAATAAAGAAAAATAATCCGATATATCGAACACCAAAAACCAAAAGCCAAAGACCAAAAACAAGAAAATGAAGTGTGAAGATTTACAACTTAATTTGCCGGTTTACGCCGATGATATTTTAGATGACGACGAACGCGCCGTCGTCGAAGTGCATTTGTCGCAATGTCCTCTGTGTCGGCAAAAGTCTGATGATTTTCAGGAATTGCGAAACGGTTTACGCGCTTTTGCGCGACCGGAAATGTCGCCGCAATCGTTAAATTCGCTGCGGGCGGCAGTTGCGCTGGAACTGAAAACCAATTCGCCGCAATCGAAATCGGTTTTTTCCGCAGACTTTAAAGAATGGCTTCAGATGCGCGTAATGCCTTACGGAGTCGGCGTGTTTGCGTCTTTAATTATCGGATTTACGCTGCTTTGGAGTTTGCTTTCGGCGGCGCGAATCGAACCGATAAATAATTCGGCACAGTCCGGTTCATTTTCAAATTCAACCGTTTTGCTTGTCAAAGCCGATCAGCAAAATAATTCGGACGGCTTCGATTTAACGCCTTCGGAATACGCGCAAACCCGTTTCGCTTTCTCATCCGAATCACCGAGCATCAATCCGCAGGGCGCGTTAATTGCTCTGACAAAATCGCTCGTGCGCGGCGGTATGAAAGACGAAGAAGTCGTCGTTGTCGCCGATGTTTTCGGTGACGGTTTGGCGCAGATTGCCGAAGTCATCGAGCCTTCACGTAATCGTTCCGCCGTTTATGAACTGGAAAAAGCTCTAAAGACCGATTCTATTTACGCGCCGCCGTTTGTTCCCGCCAATCTTGACCGACGCTCTGATTCCGTGCGCGTTATTTTCAAAATTCAGAGCGTTGATGTCAAAACCAACCTGAAACCCATCAGACAATAAATCTGCGATTACCTCACTTCCCTTTTTCGCCGTTAATTTTCGCTTCATAATTTCGCTTTCCGGTTTGCTACAATTCACTCAAAATTGTTATAGCTTTAAATACAAACTTTTTATTAAGGCTTCTGACAAATATGAGCGAGCAAAAAACTTTTCAGGATACGTTTCAGGAATATGTAGGAATTTTCGAGAAAAACGCGCACGATTTTCTCGAAGGCGTGGCGGAAACTTTTCTCGGCAAAGCCGATACGCTGCGTGACGGAACCGAACTCGATGCGGTGGAATTGCCGCGCGATCTGGCGGCGCATAAAAACGCGCAGACCGAATGGTGGTATTACACCGGACACGGCACGACCGATTCGGGTAAGCGTTTCGGCTTTGAACTCGTTTTTTTCAAACGCCGAACGGATTTGGATAAATTCTCGCTCGTTCCGCTGCGTCTGCTCGGCAATCCGATTTATTTCGCGCATTTCGCTTTAACCGACATCGAAGACAAAAAATTTCGTTACGCACATCGCAAAAGTGCGAACGGCTGGTTTGATTATCCGGCTTCGGCGAGCGAGAAACATTTTCATCTGCGGCTCGGCGACTGGTCGTTGCGCGAATCGCACGGAACGCACATTTTGCGAGCGACGACGAGTCAGGACACGGTTTTTGAAGCCAACTTAAAACCAAAAAAACAGGTCGTTTTAAACGGTCGCGGCAAAGACGGCGTTTCCTTTAAAGACGAAGGTCAGGCATCGCGTTATTTTTCTTATACGCGAATGGAAATGGAAGGCGACATAATTTTGGACGGAGAAGCCGAACATTTTACCGGCTCGGCGTGGATGGACAGAGAGTTCGGAACGTGGACACCGACCGAACGGCAGAAAGGATGGGATTGGTTTTCAATTCAGTTAGACAACGATTGCGAATTAATGTGTTATCAACTGCGCGACAGCGCGGGCGGCGTTTCCGAATTTTCGAGCGGCACATTCGTTGACGAACACGGCGAATTTTCTCCGCTCTCGAACGAGGATTTTTCAATCGAACCGACTGGATTCTGGAAATCGCCGCGCACGAACGCGACTTATCCGAGCAGTTGGAAATTGAAAGTCCCGAAACTCGGTTTGGATTTAACGGTCACGCCCGTAATGCCGGATCAGGAACTCGACACGCGCGGCACGACGATGATCGTTTATTGGGAAGGAGCCTGCGAAGTTATCGGAAAAGCCGGTGAAGCCGATGTCGCCGGACGCGCTTACGTCGAATTAGTCGGTTACGACCGTTCGCACGATCAGCCGAATCTCGCGTTCTTTTTAATGGGCAGCAATTTTGAATTTCCGCCAAAACCGTTCTTCAATTAATTTGAGTGTAAAAACAAAAGCGGAAACTTGAGCATTACGGACACTATCTGACGCTCAATTTCCGCTTTTTTTATTTCTTATCGAGTAGTTCCTTTAAATCCGCCGCTAACTTTGTATCTAAATTAAGTAAAGCGTTATATTGTTCGCGCGCTAAATCGTTTCTCTTCTGATACTTGTAGAGCGCACCCAAATTGTATCTGGCTTTAGCAAAACCCGGATTTAATTCTAAACTTTTTTTATAGGCAACAACCGATTTTTCATATTCGGCGATTCCATAATATGCATTTCCCAAAAGATAAAAACCGTGTGAATATTCCGAATTATCACGGGTGTAATCCTCTAATCCTTTTATTGCTTTGGGGTAATATTTCCCTGCTTCAGTCGTATTATTAGTCGAAGAGTAAGCAAATCCGAGATAAAAATTATTTTCGCCGTCGTTCGGAGAAATCTCCAGTGCTTTGCTGCACGCGCTTATTGCCATCGAATACTGCTTCGTTTCAGTATAAGCCCGACATAAAATGTTATATGCCAGACTTTGTTCCGGCAAAACGCCGATGGAGGAGTTCGCTGCTATAATCGCAGGAAAATTGCTGCCGTCCAAACTGTAATACCAGCTTAAATCGGCATTAATTTTGCCGTCGTTCGGAAAAAATTTCAGACCTTTGAGAGAAATCGCAATTGCGTCCTTGTAGCGGTTTTGACTTCGGTAAATATCCGACATCGCCCGGTAAACGTTGTAAATATCATCTTTTGACGCTAAGGCTTGCCGGTATGCTTCGAGAGCTTCCGTTGTTTTCCCCGATTTGTGCAAGCTGTCGCCGACTAAATAATAAGCCTCGCCGACGTGTTGCGTTCCTCGTTTGATAGAGGCTGCGGCGGAAGTTCCCTGCTCATTAGTGTCGCCCACGCCCTGCGCGCTCTCGGCGATATAATAAAGAATGTCGCCGTTAACCTGCGTCATTTGCGACGTTTTTTTATATGCGTCGAGCGCGGTTCGATAATCTTTTTTCTTGCGGCTGATGTCGCCCAAAGCCATCAGCATTTTGAGATTATTAGGTTCGATTTGTAAACCTTTCTGCACATCGGCAAGTGCTTCGTCGTAATTGTTTTTCTGAAAGTTCAGATACCAGCGCAATTCATAAATTGCCATCGGTTTGTTGTAATTTTGTCCGGCAGCCAGATTTACTTCCGTCAAAGCCTGATCGTATTCGTTCAGCTGGTAATGAGCGTAGCCTTTCCAAAAATGCGCTTCGGCATAGTTCGGCACGGCAACTATCGCTTCGGCATATTTATCAATCGCTAAACGAAAATTTTTGGCAAGGAAAGCCTTGCTGCCGTCAGCCGTCAACTTTTGCGCTTTTTTCAAATCTTTTTTGCTTTGAGCGTCAACTCCGGTTGTTAGAGCAAAAAAAGCCGCGATCAGCAACCCGGTCGTAACAAATTTCAACGTCATCTTTTTTTTCATAAAATCTCTCCTCACTATGGAAGAATCACCGGCGCGTCGGGTTTTCTGGTCGTCGGTCTGACCGAAGGCTTAACTGCCGGAGTCGTCGGATTTACGCGCGGCGGATTTCTGACCGTTACCTGCGGTTTCGGCGTGACGACCGGCTGCGACGTTGGCGGCGATACTCTCGTATTGGCGGGTGTTCTGCCTGTCGAACTGTTCGTTTGCGAATTTGTTTGACTGTTTGAATTGTCTGCGACAACCTCCGAATTTGAATTGTTAGCCGCGTTTGAATTACCCGCTGTATTTGTATTTGTTTCAATTACGGCTTCGACGGTCGGAGCGGGCGTTGGCGAAAATTCGACAGTCGGCTCCGGTGTCGGCGTTGGCGTTTCGACGACCTCAGCAGCGTAATAATTATTGTAAACAAACCAACCCGCGCCCGCCGCGCCTAAAATCAGAATGAACAAAGCGAAAAGTCCGCCGACGACGGCAACCGTTTTGCCGGAAGATTTTTTCGCGGCGGGCGTCGGAAGCGGTGTAAATTGCTCATCGCGTTTGATCTCGTTTCGAGAAGATTTCACGTCTGAAAAATCGTCTTCGGAATAATTTATTGCCGGAGTGTAAGTCGAAAATGCGTCGGCTTCCTGCTGAACTTGCGGAGAATCGAAAACCATCGAATCGGCGGGCGGATTTGAAATATATTCCGTTTTGTTATCGGCGGAAAACAGCGGCACGGCGTTCGCCGCGTATTTGTTTTCAATTCCTGCAAAAGCATCGTCGCCGTAATCGTCCTCCGTAGAAAAATTGTCCGCTTTATTATTTCCGGTTTCGTTAAAAGTTTTTTCGCGCACGGAATTTTTATTGAATGACGCGAAATCATCTTCCGCCGGAGGAATCGGTAACCCGGAAGAACCGGCGAGAAAAACCTCGGTTTTGACATCAGACTGCTTTGAAAACGAGTCATCCGATTGCTTTGAATATGAATCTGCCGATTGTGACGAATTCCCCGACGGCTTTGAATAAGAATCTATCGGCGGCGTGTCCATCCGCAGAGTCGCGTCGAAATTCGGCTCCTGAACCGGAGTCGGAGTTTTAGGCGAACTCGAATTTTGCTGCATCGGCGGAGACGAATCGTAAGTGCCGGAAGACGGAGGCGATTGATTTGTTTTCGGCGCGACGTTTAGAACCGACGGTTTTTCGGGCAACGGCAAATCCGGCAAACCGACCGGCTGACCGCCGAGTTGGTCTTGCAGATTAAAGGCGATGGTTTGCGCCGCCATCGAACTTTGTATCTGTGAAAATGTTTCGCGCAGAGCTTTCTGCATTTCGCGGGCATCCGCAAATCGTTTGTCCTGACTAAGCTCCATTCCCTTCAAAATAACGGCGGCAACTCCCGGCGGAACTTCCGGGTTGATCTTGTTGATCGGTGTTGTCGGGTCTTCCATTCCGTTAAGCAAAGCGTCGGCGCGCGTCAAAGCGTCGAATGGAACAACATTGGTTAATAATTGATAAAGCGTCGCCGAAAGCGCGTAAATATCGCTTTTCGGATTTGTTCCCGTGCCGCGAATCTGCTCCATCGGCGCGTAATGCGGCGTGTAGCCGACGACACTAGCGGTGCTGCCGCCCGAACTTACCGGCTGGAAATTGGCATCGGTATTTTTTGATAATCCGAAGTCGAGCAGAATAATGCTGTTTTCGTCGGTCAGTTTTAGGTTCTGCGGTTTGATGTCACGATGAATGATTTGCGGTTCGTGCGCGTGCAGATAAGCCAGTGCGTCGAGCAGTTGATCAGCCCAGAACAAAACCCAACTGAGCGGAAAAGGTTTCTGCGCCGCTTCCAGACGTTTCGCTAAATCATCGCCCGCAATATGCTCCATCACCAGAAACTTCACATCGTTCTCGGAAAAATGGTCGCTCACTTTCGTCAGAACCGGATGACGCAGCCGCGCCAGAGTTTTCGCTTCGCGCTCAAACGCATTTCCGAGCGTTTCATCATCGGAAAAAAATGTTCTCTTTAAAGCGACGGCACTGCCCAAACGCTGGTCAACCGCTAAATAAACATCGCCCATTCCGCCTTTGCCGATTAAATGAACGACCAGATAGCGATTTTGTAACAAAGTATTCGGAGCTAAAGATTTCATTTTTATTTTTCGTCAAAAATTACGCTTTTGTCTTTTTGGTTTTGTAGAATTCGTTCGGGTGAACTCAATTCGCATCAATTTTCTTATTAAGTAAGAGGACTGTTTTATTTTATAAATGCTTTTCAAATGCGCCCAATAAAAATAAGCATTTCAAACAATTAAACAAAATAATTCAGTCTTTTTACTTACAACAAAGTTTCTTATAAATAAAGCGAAACGACAATATCCCGCAAATATTTTTATAGTTATTTAGTAAAACCACCAATTTCTAAACGCGAAATTTTTGATGTTTTTCGCTCAGCGGCTGGCAGTTATTTTTTCCGGCGGCAGAATCGGCGGTTGACCGATGTGCTGCCAGCAGCGACCGCCGCCTTTGACGCGCCGCGAGCAAGCCGTTGATTTTTTTGTCGCCGCGCCGCAGAAGTAAACTTTTTCGGCTGAATTTAGTTGATTTTCCGTCGCGGCGGGTTGCGCGTTTTTTGTCGTCAGCGGCGTGACAGGCGTTTGTTTACGCCGCTGCTCGATTGAATTTGCCGAAGACTGTACCAACGACTGAACATTTGAATTCACTTCAACTGATATTTGATTCGACGATTCCTTTTTCGACGACAGCGAAACTTTCGATAAATTACCCGCCGCAACTTTCAAAGGCTTTTCGTGTTTTTGAAAATAACCACCGATTCCGACAATTCCGATAATCAAACCGAGCGCGACGATTATACGCGGAGACCAATCCTGCGAAAAAAATTCCGTTTGGCATAACTGGCAAAACCGGCGGCTTGCCCGCCAATTCCAATCTTCGCGCTCGATTTTTTCGCTGCAATGACAACAATATTTCGGCTTGTAAAACATTTCTTCCCCTAACGCCGATTGTGAAATGAAATAATTTATTTTAAGTTTTTACGTTTGTTTCAAATTTTCTTTTTCGGGCTGAACGGAATTATAAACCATAAATCGTTTAATGTTAAGATATTTTTGTAATTAAAGGCGATGCAACCGCGTCTTTGAAACGAGCGTCTATTTATTTACCATTTCGATTATGCGTTATTCAAAAGTTTTTCTTTTATCATTATTTTTAATTTTCGGTTTTATCAATGTTTCGGCGCAGGATGACGACATCATCAAAGTTGATTCGTCAATCGTGCGTTTAAACGTCGGAGTCGTTGACCAAAAAGGCAGACCGATCACCAGTTTAACCAAAGAAAATTTTTCGATTTACGAAAATGGTGTCAAACAAAATATCGTCCGTTTCGAGCCGACGGTCGCGCCGTTCAGCGTCGTGATGATTCTCGATATGAGCGGCTCGACGAAGAGTTTCCGCGATAATATCAGATTTTCTGCGCTCCGTTTTCTCGACGCGCTTGCGCCGGACGACCGCGTTGCGGTAATTGAATTTTACAAAAAAGTTAATTTATTAAACGATTTTACGACTGATCGAAAAACCGTCGCGCAGTCCATCGGTTCGGCAAACGGAGTCGGCGATACGCAGCTTTATAAAGCCTTAAAGCTCGCGCTCGAAAAACTCGCTAAAGAAGGCAGCCGCCGCAAAGCCATCGTCGTTCTAACCGACGGCGTAGATACCGATATGCGAAACAGCGACCGCGACATTCTCGGCAAATTTACCGATTCGCAGGTTTTGACGGCACTCAAACCGGAAACAAACGAAGTCTTAAATCGAACTTTAAATCAATCGGATGCTGAAGGCGTAACGATTTATCCGCTCGCGTTGCCGACCGGCGATCCGGCAAAATTAGCCGACCCGACACCGCGCCAGATCGCGCTTTTTCAGGCGGCGCGTTCGCGGCTCGAAGTTTTAGCCAAACGAACCGGCGGAACGCTTAACACAATAAACCGCCTCGAAGAAATGAGCCGTCTTTACGCCGAAGTAGCCGCCGATTTGCGAACGCTTTACACGATTGAATATCAGTCGAACAACGACAAACGCGACGGCAAATGGCGCGATATAAAAATAGAAACGAGCAGCCCCGAATTGATTTCCCGAACCAGACAAGGCTATTTCGCAAAATAATTTACGGGAAACTTGACACTCAGGCGCAACATTTGTAGTCTAAATATTCGTTTTACGCACCCGTAGCTCAGCTGGATAGAGTACTTGACTACGAATCAAGGGGTCGCATGTTCGAATCATGCCGGGTGCATTATTAAATTCAATAAATTAAGGGCAACTTTTGTAGTCGCCCTTTTCGTTTGTGTATCTATATTAAATGCATTGAACTTTTAAAACATTGAGTCTTTGCTCGGCATTGCCGGATATTTACGGTTGTTTTTTATGCGACAATTTTGTTGATTTAATTCGCCTTCGAGCAACTTATTCGAGGCAAGGTCGAAATAAAGATTTTGTAAAAACCGATTTTCAGGCAAATTTATCAAAATGCCATAAACTGCCTTTGTTTAACTTTGCTTGCTATGAAACAGACAACTAAATATAATAATTTAGGTTATCATTTCAGGTAACTTACATTATTCAATCAATTTGCTGCCCCTTAAAATCCGGCAAAATGCTCTTGTATTAACATCCACTTAAAGTTAAATACTTGAATTACTTACTATGGATTAACAATCCATATTCCTAAACCAGAGGCTTATTCGTATGACCCGTTTATCTATTTATCAAAGGCTTAATTTTCAAGTTTTCGTCGCTGCAATTTTAATTATTGCAGTAATTTCATTTATCTTCGGCACAATAACATCTTTTGCAGAATCAAATAAAGAGTTACAAAATCAATCAAGCGGCTCGGTGTTGTCAAAACAGACGAGTGGAAAAACCGATGACGAATCAGCAAAACCTTTTTCAAATCGCTGGATAACCGTTGATGAAAACGAGTTTGCTCATATTCAAAGCGTCATTCAATCAAAAGGCGGCAATTTCGATTTGGATATTGTCGAAAGGCGATATGGATTATCGGTCATTAAAATTGACGAATCGCAGCTTCTCGATTTGTCGAGAAAGATGCACGACGAGTTTCATAAATGCGGCGGTTTTATCTCGCACGAAACGCTTGATGCCGCCCGTCTCTCAATTGAAGAAAGTTTGCAGGTTAATTCAAATCAGCAGTTAGCGGACTATACGATTAACAATCAAACAAATGTCAACCCGATGCTTTCTGAAACGAAGGAAGCTCAGATTCGGGAAATCATTACCCGGCTTTCTACCGATTTTCCTAACCGCCGCTACAATCAGCCGAGCGGATTAGATTCGGCAAATTGGATAAAAAACAAATGGACGGAATTAGCGGCGGGGCGAAGTGACATAACTGTTGAGTTTTTCAATCATCCGGCAAATGTATCACCGCAACCGTCAATCATTTTGACCGTTCAGGGAACGGTTTTTCCAAATGAAGTCGTTATACTCGGCGGTCATCAGGATTCGATTAATTCGGGCGGCGCGGCATTAAACGCACCGGGAGCCGATGATGATGCATCCGGGATTGCGAGTTTGACTGAAACAATCCGCGTGATGGTAAATAAGAATTTCCGTCCGCAGCGGACTGTTAAATTTATGGCTTACGCAGCAGAAGAAATCGGTCTTGTCGGTTCAAATGCGATTGCTACTGACTTTAAGGCACGCGGCGTAAATGTCGTCGGAGTTTTGCAGCTCGATATGACGAATTATAAAAGCACGAGTTCGCCGGTTGATATTGCCATCGTTACCGATTTAACCAATGCCGCGCAAAATCAGTTTCTCCGCGATTTGATTGCGACTTATCAACCGACGCTTTTAGTCGGAAATTCTAGTTGCGGATACGGTTGCTCCGATCACGTTTCCTGGAATAATAAAGGATTTCCCGCATCGTTCCCGTTTGAAGGAGTTTATTCAAATCCGACCATTCATACAACAAACGATACGCTCGCCCAAAGTGGAAATACTGCTAATCACGCAGTTAAATTCACGAATCTTGCACTTTCATATCTTGGCGAGCTGGCAAAAGGAACATTAGGCTCAATTACTCCGACACCAACTCCAACTATTTCACCGACTCCGACTATTACACCAACTCCGACTCCAACGCCGGGTGGACGCATCAATGTCGCACTAGCAGCAAACGGAGGAATTGCGACGGCTTCATCGTTTTTAACAAACGCATTGCCGGATAAAGCTATTGACGGAATACGAAACTGGGCAACGAGCGGCGCGTGGAAAGACGCGACACCTGACGTTTTCCCTGATTTTTTGCAGGTTGATTTTAGCGGCAGTAAAACAATTAATGAAATTGCTGTCTTTGCGGTCAAAGATAATTTCTCGAACCCGTCTGACCCGACCGATGCCGAAACATTCAATTATTACGGATTAACGAGTTTCGATGTTCAATATTGGAACGGTTCGAGTTGGACGATTGTTCCGAACGGAAACATCGTCAATACAAACAAAGTGGTGACAAAACTGGTATTTCCGGCAGTAACGACAACAAAAGTGAGAATTGTTGCCATTACCGCACAAGCCAATTACAGTAGAGTCGTCGAACTCGAAGCGTGGAGCAGCGGAACTGTTACATCAACACCGACTCCGACTCCGGGTTCAACGCCGACAGCTACACCGACACCGACAATAACGCCAACGCCGTCTCCGACTCCGGGTGTTCGCACCAACGTCGCATTAGCGAGCAATGGCGGCTTGGCAACGTCATCATCGCAATTATCAGGCGGCGCACCGAATCTGGCAATTGACGGCTTTCGCAATTGGGCGACCGGCGGAACCTGGAAAGACGCAACGCCCGATAGTTTCCCCGATTCGCTGCAAATTGACTTCAACGGCAATAAAACGATCAACGAAATCGTCGTTTACGGCGTGAAGGATGATTTTTCAAATCCGACTGATCCGACCGACACGGAAACTTTTAATTACTACGGTTTGACGAGTTTCGATGTCCAATATTGGAACGGCTCAAATTGGGTGACGGTTCCGGGCGGAAGCGTTGTCGGCAACAACAAAGTTGTTACGCGGCTGTCATTTGCAGCGGTGATGACGACGAAAATTAGAGTTATCGTCAACAGCGCACTGGCAAGTTACAGTCGAATCGTTGAAGTAGAAGTTTGGAGCGGCGGCGAAACGACAACACCGACTCCAACGCCGACTCCAACGCCGACGGTTACACCGACTCCGACTCCGGGCGTTCGCACTAATGTCGCATCGGCGGCAAACGGTGGTTTGGCATCATCGTCATCGCAATTATCGGGAGGTGCGCCGAATCTGGCAATTAATGGTGTTCGCAACTGGGCGACCGGCGGCACTTGGAAAGACGCAACGCCCGATAATTTTCCAGATTGGCTGCAAGTTGATTTTAGCGGCAACAAAACGATTAATGAGATTGTCGTTTACGGCGTGAAGGATGATTTTTCAAATCCAACTGATCCGACAGACAGCGAAATATTCAACTATTATGGTTTAACGAGTTTCGACGTGCAGTATTGGAACGGCTCAGGATGGGCAACAGTTCCGGGCGGAAGCGTCGCCGGCAATAACAAAGTTGTCACCAAGATAGTTTTTCCGGCGATAACGACGACGAAAATCAGAATTGTCGTCAACGGCGCGATGGCAAATTACAGCCGAATCGTTGAACTCGAAGCATGGAGCAGTGTCAGTAACTACGAGATGCAAAATTTCGCTCTGAATTTACACAACAGTAAGGATAATATTGAGAATTTCATTGGAGCGCAGTCAAGTATATTTAATTTCCTTTTTGGAAATTAAATAGTTTGCTACAAAGATTACTAAATTTTGTGTGAGGTGACTTTTAAGCCATTCCATAAAGACATAATTGGCTTTCGGAAATTTCTTTCAAAATCCTGATTTATATATTTATGCATTTTCAACTTTGACTGTGTGTCGTTCATTTAAGCTATTCCTTTTGTTTCAAGTGCAACAAAAGGAATAGCTTATTTCAATCTATGGGCAAAGGATAATTACCAAAACAATTCTTGACTTAAAAAAAGTAGAGATGCGATAATACAACTTGGTTATCGAAGTTTTTTTATACATCAAACTTCGATAACCTACTATTGAACCACCCCAGTTCAACACCCTTTTATAATCCAATAAATTATTTTGAGAAACATCTGCCAATGACTGATAGAGTTTTTATTTTGCCGTATTTGCCGTCAAAAACGCTCATCACGAGTAAATAAATTAGTGAGATTTTCCCTGAATGGATAGCAGTTTCAAAAAGATTAAAGCAACTTTACCATCTACGATGTTAGTTAAGAAGATATGGGATAACCGCCCCGATTATCCCGGTCGGTTGTCGTTTATGTAGGAATCGAACGAAGTTAATTACAAAAAGTTTTATGTTAATTGAAGGGTTTCGTGTGAATGAGACAAACCGGAATTAAGATTTTTAGCACTACGCGAGGAAAACAAAAAATGAAATTACTTTTCACAATCGCCGTCAGTTTGTTAATGACGGCAACGCTTTTCGGTCAAAATATTGACAATTTTATGTATTCACCGACGGCTTCTTTTGTCGTTACCGGCAGCGGCGACAGCAACGACCTGACACCTTTCGACAATTTATGTTTGGATGCGAGCGGCGGCTGCACGTTACGGGCGGCGAT
>JALYQJ010000556.1 GCA_030855875.1 Acidobacteriota bacterium | reverse complement strand
AAGGTATTCAGTTTGACCATCCTGATTTATTGGGTCAAGTTTGGACGAATCCTTATGACCCGGCAGATGGCGTTGATAATGACGGCAACGGATACATTGACGATATTCGCGGATGGGATTTCGACGGTAATAACAACACGATTTATGACGGCGGAACCCGAGGAAGTCTTGACGACCACGGGACACACGTTTCCGGCACAATTGGAGCTAAAGCCAATAATGGTGCGGGCGTTGTCGGCGTTAATTGGAACATCACGCTTATTTCAGGCAAGTTTCTCGGTCGGCGCGGCGGCACAAGTGCTAACTCGATTAAAGCGGTTGATTACTTCACCGATTTGAAAACACGCCACGGTTTGAATATTGTCGCTACTAATAATTCGTGGGGCGGCGGCGGTTTCTCGCAAGGGTTGCTTGACGCAATTACCCGTGCTAACGCCGCAAACATCTTGTTTATCGCGGCGGCGGGCAACAGCGGAACCGACAACGACACGACGGCTTCATACCCAGCGAATTACAACGTGGCGAACGTGATTTCTGTTGCCGCTATTACCAGTACCGGCGCACTCGCTTCGTTCTCGCAGTATGGCGCGACCACCGTTGACATCGGTGCGCCCGGTTCAGGCGTTTGGTCAACTACTGCATTTAACACATATTCGTCTTATAGCGGAACTTCGATGGCAACACCGCACGTTACCGGCGGCGCGGCACTTTATGCTTCAACGAATCCCGGTTCAAGTGCGGCGACAATCAAAGCTGCTATTTTGAACAGCGCGGTTCCGACCGCTTCGCTGACCGGCAAATGCGTTACCGGCGGACGCTTAAACGTGAGCGGATTCTAATTCGCTTCTAAAAGTCATAAAAAAAAGGAGATTCGAGTTGTTTCACTCGAATCTCCTTTTTTTTAAGCGCAGCCTCATCGCCGAATATTTTTAGAGTTGCGTCCGGGTCATCTTCCTAAAAACCGATATTCCAAAGCAAACTCTTTATCTTTTTAAATAACATTCGCCTTATGAACGCTTGGTTTTTGATTGGCAAAAATTCGATAGCTCAATAAAACTGATAAAACCAATCCGAATAAAAGCGGATATGTAACGTCGGATTTGACGATCATCCAAAAATGAATCACGCCCAGAATTGCAATCAAATAAGTTAATTTATGCAGTTTCGCCCAATTTTTTCCGCCGAGTCGTTTTATCATTCCGTTGGTTGAAGTCGCGGCAAGCGGAGTTAAAAGAAAAAACGCGAGCATTCCGACGGCGATAAAAGGTCGCTGCCAAACGTCGGTGACGATTGCCGAAATGCTTAAATTTTTATCGAAAATACTGTAAGTTATGAGATGAAGAAATCCGTAAAAGAATGCGTAAAGTCCGAGCATTCGCCTGAATTTTATCAGATTATTCCAACCGAACATTTTTCTGAGCGGCGACACGGACAAAGTTATCAACAGAAAAACGAGCGTCAAAACGCCGGTCGTCCGCAGAAAAAATTCAACCGGATTCGCGCCTATTTTTTCGCTCCAAGCATCAAACGCCAAAATTACAAGCGGCACGAAAGCATTGACGGAAATCAGGATTTTATTGAATTTTATATCGTTCATATTCGGCTTTTGGTTTTTGGTCTTTGATTTTTGCAAAAGCCGAAAACCAAAAACCTCTTTTGATCAAAAAAACTTTTTCAAATCCATTCCTTCGTAAAGACTCGCAACTTGATCGGCATAACCGTTGAACATTAAAGTTTCCCGGCGCGGAAATTCGCCGATTCGCTTTTCTGTAGCCTGCGACCAGCGCGGATGAGCGACATTCGGATTCACATTCGAGTAAAAACCGTATTCATCCGGCGCGGCAATATTCCACGTTATCGGCGGTTCGGAATCAGTCAAAGTTATACGAACGATTGATTTAATGCTTTTAAAACCGTATTTCCAAGGCACGACCAGACGAATCGGCGCACCATTTTGATTCGGCAGCTGCTTGCCGTAAAGTCCGGTCGACAGAATCGTCAAAGGATGAACGGCTTCGTCAAGCCGCAATCCTTCGACGTAAGGCAATTCTATTCCGGCAGCAAAAGACGACTGCATCGAATTTCTGCCTTCAGGCAGTTTTACCTGCGGATTTTCGGGATTCGCGCCGCCGTAAAATGTTTGAAACGCAACATATTTTGCCGTTCCGAGCGGCTCGACCGCATCCAAAATTTTCTTTAACGGAAAACCGACCCACGGAATAACCATTGACCAGCCTTCGACGCATCGAAAACGGTAAATCCGTTCTTCCTGTTCGTATTTCAAAAGTTTTTCAATGTCGAATACTCCCGGTTTTTGGACGAGTCCGCCGACTTCTATCGTCCACGGGCGCGTAATAAAATCTTCCGCATTTCGCGCGACGGCGGTTTTGCTCGTCGAAAACTCGTAATAATTGTTGTAATTTGTGACATCTTCAAATGAAGTAAGTTTTTCCTCGATTTTGTAATCGGTCGGCTGTTTGATGTCCTGAATTTGTGCGGTTTCAACTTCTTTCGGCGGCGGTTGATTGAATAAACGGTAAACTCCGGCGGTGGCGAGCGTCGTTCCCGCCAGCAGTCCGGCGCGCATAAAATTACGGCGGTTCAAATAAACATTTTCCGGCGTGATTTCGCTCGATTTTATTTCGTTTGCCATATTTTGTTATTCGTTTTCCGGCGGCAATTAGTTTCGCTCGGTTATGATGTCGAATTTTTGCTAAAAATTCTAAAAAAGTCTTTGAATTTTGCAGCCGGTAAATTTGTCAGAAGCGAGACGCGCATTATCGTCAAACTTTTTGTTACCCAACATAAACAGCCGGAAAGTTTGGCGTTTTACAGCTTTCTTTAAGTTTTGTTAAAAAAGCACAAACAAAACTCTTTCATTTTTTTCTCAAATGCGTATAATGTATTTAACAAACATATTCACCTGTTTGTTAAAATCCCAAATACATACCGCTTCACACGCTTCCAGGAACACCGCTTATGCTCGCTATAAATCAAGTTTTAAATGATGAACGATACCGCATTATTGACTGCATCGAACAGAATGCGACAGGTGCGCTTTACAACGCCTTTGATAATGTTCTCGAAAAAGCCGCTGTTCTTAAAGAAATTCCGGTCAAGCTGAAAAAAGTCGTGACCGTTTCGCAGCAGGAAGAGATTAAGATCGCGTTTGCCCGCGAAGCAAAGATTTTAACCGGGCTGACACACGAATCTCTGCTGCGCGTTTACGATCATTTTTCGGGAATTGACCGTCATTATCTTGTGATGGAATCATTTGACGGCACGAATTTGAGTGCGCTGTTTGAAAAAAACAAAGCGGCATTCGCGCTTTCGGATGTGATGAATTGGGCGGAACAATTGCTCGACGCGCTCAATTATCTACACAAACAAATGCCGCCGACCGTTCACTGCGGCGTAAATCCGCAAAACGTCAAACTAACTTCGGACGGAAAAATCAAACTGCTCGCCTTCGACATCGCAAAAAAAAGCGGCGCGAAAGAAAATTCGACGGTCAAAAATCAAAATTTTGAAGATAATATCTTGAATTATCTGCCGCTCGAACAGATTTTTGAAAAACTCGATTTAGCTTCTCAGAAAGTAATAACCAACAGCTACGACGAAAAATCGGAAACGATTCTAAAGCAGCCAGCCGATGCGCGAAGCGATATTTACGCACTCGGCGCGACGCTTTATCATCTGCTCACGGCGCAGATTCCGATTGACGCGCTCGAACGCTCGATTGATATTTTAGAGGGCAAATCCGATCCGCTGCCGAATCCGAACGATGTCAACCCGAATATTCCGCCGGAAATTTCCGACGTTTTAATGAAAGCGTTGGAACTTAAGCGCGAAAATCGTTTTGATTCGGCGGTGATAATGCGCCAAATTTTGCGAACCGCTTTTGTGCGAATGAAGGAGCGCGAGGCAAAAGAAGTTAAAAAACAAACCGAAATACAAACAGAAAAACAAGAGGATGAAATTATTCTGGAATTTCCCGCCGCGCAATCCGCATCGTTAGAAAAGGAACAGGAACTTGTCCGGCAGGAGAGATTAAAAATCGAGGCGGAGCAAAAACGTCAAACCGAGTTAATTAAACAGCAACTGCGCGAATCCGAAGATCAGCGATTAAAAGCCGAGCAGCGTGCCGCCGAAGCCGAAAAACTGCTGTTGAAACAAGAATCGAAAGTTTCCGCTGAAACCGAATCGTCGGAAGTTGCGCGAAAATCTTCGGAGAATTCATTTGCCGCCGATATTTCGGGCGGCGGCAATAACGAGGAAATTATTACGACTGCTGATTCCGCAGATGAATTTAAAGATTTGTTTGTGCAGCCGCAGAAAAACAATCGGGTTTGGAAGCAGATGTCGGCGGCGGGTCTAGTGCTTTTATTGTTGGGCGGCGCGGTTTTCGGTCTTATGAAATTTCGCGTATTTGAAAAAGCGCAGCCGAATGAGGCGACGCAAAGCCAAATGACCGTTTTGGCGGAAAAAGTTATTCCCGAAACGACAGTCGAAGCCGCGCCGGTGCCGACGGCTGAACCGATTGTCGAAACATCTGCGCCGGTGCCGAATGTCGAAGCAACGCCTGAAATAGAAACGCCTGCGGAAACCGTCGTAACGCCGAATTTGCCGAAAACTTCGCTCAATAGATTCCCGCCAAAATACAAAACTGCTTTGCCAAATCAGCCTTTACCGAAAATTGAAAAGACTGCGAAGCCGGTGAAAGCGCAGCCGAAAAAGGAAAAAACCGTTACGGTTGACGACATCATCAGCGGCAACTAAATATTTTTTCATCTTGGGTCGGATATTTTTCATTTTATTTTTCTGATTCGTTTTTCTGATTCGTTTTTCGTCAAAAGTCACTTCAGACTTCAACTGCTGACAGCAAATACAAAGTCAATCCATCCGCTTTTTACGTTCAAGGTTCAAATTAATCTATCGCACATTAAGGAACAAAAAATATGAAATTCGTATTTCCTTTCCCGTCAAAAAAACCGGCTTATATTCTATTGTTTTTAATGTTACTGACGCTTTCGCTTACGCTGATAACGGTTCGCCAAGCCGCCAAAGCGCAGGTTCAGCTTAGTTTAGCCGACATTTTAATCGGTTTGCGGTCGAAAAAAGTTACGCTCGCCGAAAGGAATACGCTTTTGACCGATGCCGTCAAAAGTCGCGGAATCACATTTTCGCTCACGCCGGAAATTGAAAAAGAACTCGTCGGAACCGGAGCCAGCCCGGAACTCATCGAGGTGATCCGCCAAAAAAGCCCGAAAATCCTGCCCGTTTCAACGCCGACTCCGACGCCGACTCCGATTCCAACGCCTGCGCCGACTCCGATTCCGACACCGACTCCGTTCGTGCCTAATTCCGCCTTTTATCAAAAACGGGCGAGCGCACATTTGGTCAATAAGGAATACGATTTAGCCGTCGCCGAATACGGCAAAGCCATCGAACTCGATTCAAATGACGCGGGAAATCACATCAATCGCGGACTCGCTTTTTTCAATCAAAAGAATTACGATTTGGCGATTGCCGATTACGATAAAGCGGTCGAGCTGAATCCCGGAGAATCAATGATGTATTTCAATCGCGGAGATTTGCACGAAAAGATGGGCAATCTGCAAAAAGCCGCCGCCGATTACCGAAAAGCGGTCGAACTCGACACGACTAACGAACCCGCGAAAACAAATTTGCGGCGACTCGAAACCACGCAGGCAAAAACGCCAGCCAAAATACTAAATAAAGAGTTGACTGCGCCTCCGAAAACATCCGCTGACCCGCAATTTGTCAATGTCGGAGCATTAAACAATCTCGCCGTTAAACTGGCAATGCCCGTCTACACATCATTTGACCGGCAAAGAAATCTTCAAGGATTGATAACAGTTCAGGTAACGCTCGATGAAACCGGAAAAGTCATTTCTGCCAAAGCGTCCGCCGGACCTCCGGCACTGCGTCTCTCAAGCGAAGAAGCCGCGAGAAATTCAAAATTTAAACCCGCCATCGTCAAAAATCAGGCTGTCAAAGCAACCGGATTTATAAACTATAATTTCAAGGCAAGCTAAAATTTCTCACATAAAACGTAAATTAAAGTTTTCTACCGATTTGATTGAATTAGTAGAAAACTTTTCTTTTTTTATATTTTATTGAATAATTTACTGACACACTGATGGCGATGGAAATCGAATGAAAACATCGTTATTCGTCGGCAATCAAAACTCAGGCAGCCTTGCACACAGCAATCGAGTAAGAAAAACCGAGAAATAAAGAAACAATTATGTCTTTAATCGAACCGGAGCGTTTGCCAAATATCACAAAAGAAAAGATTCCCGAACAAAGTTTTGACTTGCCTTCAGAAAGCAAAAAACAATACGCGCAGATGCTTTTTACACCTTACGAAATTGATTCAAAACCGGATGCCAAAGTGTTTCGGCTAGTGCCGTTGGCGATTTTAATTGTGATAATGGCTTTAGGTATCGGCGGGGTAATTTTGTGGTTCGATTTAAATTCAAAAAAGCCGAATGAAACCACAAAAGCAAGAATAATTAATAAGTCAGACCCGGCAACCGCTGGAAAGGTTATCAAAAACTCAGTCGGGATGGAGTTAATATATATTCCACCGGGCGATTTCATAATGGGTTCAAGCGAAGATGAAATCAATAAAGCCTTGATTGAAGTGAGCAAATATCAAAAAGATGCGGGAAGTAATAGGTTTGAAAATGAAACTCCGCCACGTAAAATTTCGATCAAAGACGGTTTTTGGATGGGAAAATACGAAGTTACGCAAGCGCAGTGGCAAGCGGTAATGAACGAGAATCCGAGCCATTTCAAAGAGTGCGGCGCAAATTGTCCCGTTGAGCAAGTCACTTGGGACGACGCTCAGGTTTTTGTTGAAAAATTGAACGCCGAAAACGACGGACTCGAATATCGCTTGCCGACTGAAGCCGAATGGGAATACGCGGCGCGGGCGGGAACGACGACGGTTTTTTCTTTCGGCGACACATTAAATTCAAGTCAAGCGAATTTTGACGGAAACTTTCCTTACGACTCGACAAAAGGAAAATATATCGCCAGAACGATTGTTGTGGGAAGTTATCAGCCGAACGCTTTCGGGCTATACGATATGCACGGAAATGCGTGGGAATGGACTCAGGACATTTATAATCCCAACTATCAAAATCTGCTGACTGACGGTTCGGCAAATTCAATTGTCGGAGAATCAAATCTGCGAGTTCTTCGCGGCGGTTCGTGGTATAACAGCGGTTTTTATTGCCGCTCTGCTTATCGCTTCAAACTTACGCCTAATTCTCGAAGCAATAATGTCAGCCTACGCATAGCCGCTCTTGCGAAATAATCAAAATTTTGTAGATAACTCAAACAAAAAAATTTCAATAACTTCCCGCAACTACTGATGATTTCACGCCGCTCGCTTCCTGCGCGATTTTTACGCCGACGGATGCGCCGATTCTGGTGGCTCCGGCTTCAAACATTGCTCTTGCGTCTTCGATTCCCTTTACGCCGCCCGACGCTTTTACGCCGAGAGATGCGCCGACCGTGCGACGCATTAGATTGACATCGGCGGCAGTCGCGCCGCCTTTGGCGAATCCGGTCGAGGTTTTAACGAAATCCGCGCCAGCATTTTTTGAAGCCAGACACGCACGAACTTTTTCTTCGTCGGTTAAAAGCGCGGTTTCGATAATCACTTTTAATAAAACTCCGTTTTCGTGCGCGGCTTCCCGGACGGCGCGAATATCGTCTTCGACCGAGCAGTCGTCGCCGGATTTTAACGCGCCGATGTTGATTACCATATCAACTTCTCTCGCGCCGTTGAAAATCACGCGGCGGGCTTCAAACGCCTTCACATCCGAAAGAGTCGCGCCGAG
>JALYQJ010000528.1 GCA_030855875.1 Acidobacteriota bacterium | reverse complement strand
AAACCTTTAACGGTTGATTCAGGTAATTCGACGCCTGACAATCAAGCGGTGAAGCATTTACATCCGCACATTTCCCACTTTTTCCGCTGCCCAAATACTGTCGTCTTCATTCGAAAAGTAAAAAGCGCAAGTTCTGTTCTAAGCTGTCAAAGACGTAAACTAATGCGAAAGCGTTTGCCTTTGAAAACTCATGCTGTTTTCCTAATAATGTTTTTTAGTTTTTGATGAAAAAGTAAAAGGTTTAAGTTAAAAAAATTTCGCTGCCTGTTTAAGCAATTATTATCATAATCTTTTTGCTCAAATAACCGCTAACAATCATTTTTAACGCTTAAACACAAAATTATTCTATTATTTAGCTTGCAGAAATACATTTGATTTTGTAGTATTTTTAGCTTGCGATCATTTTAGATAATCGCTTAAGCCGGTGTAGCTCAGTTGGTAGAGCAGTTGATTTGTAATCATCAGGTCGGCGGTTCAAATCCGTTCACCGGCTCCATTATCTTTAATGAATACAGTCATTTAGAAAGATAAAAAGCAAGCCTTAAAGACTTGCTTTTTGTTTTGTGTGCCTATTGTGTGCCAACTTTAATTTTAAGTGCCAAACATCATTTTTTCGAGCTTTCCGGTCGCGCTTTCCTGCATTGTCGGTAAAACGTGCGAATAAGTATCAAGCGTTAAAACAATGCTTGCGTGTCCGAGCCTTTCAGAAACTACTTTTGGGTTTTCACCTACCGACAAAAGCAGGGTTGCCGTCGTATGCCTTAAATCGTAAAGTCGAAGGCTTGGCAATTCTGCTTTTGTGAGTAATGGTCTGAAATGCCGATCAAGTAAATTTTTCGGCTGTATCGGCGTTCCGACTTCGGACGCAAAAACTAAATCAAGTTTTCCATAAACCGAGCCGAGTTTTAATTTTTCTTCAAGTTGCTTCCGTCTATGAACTTTCAAAGCATTTATTACAGAATTTGAAATTGGTATGCTTCGACGGCTTTTTTTGGTTTTTGGTTCTGTGAAGGTAAAACCGCCGCCTTTTCTTTTCCAGACAATAGCGCGGCGAACGCTTAATGCTTGCTGTTGAAAATCAATATCTTTCCATTGCAAAGCCAAGTATTCTTCCGGTCGCATACCGCTTTCGATAATTAGCAGAAAAAGCACAAAATGTTTTGTGTCTTTTGCTACGTCCAAAAATTTTATAGTTTCTTCGGGCGAAAGATATTTCATTTCCGTTTTTTCCAGTCTTGGAAGTTCGCATAGGTCGCACGGATTTTGCATCAGCATTTTCCATTTGATCGCCTGTTTCATAGCTGATGAAAAAACAACGTGAGCATAACGGACGGTTCGAGATGATAAACCTTGCTTTTTCAAATCATTGTAAAGTTTTTGAACTTCGTAGGCTTGAATGTCGGAAAGACGTTTTGCGCCGAGAGTCGGTTTCACATAATTTTTCAAGACCGCTTCATAACTTGAAAACGTGCTTTCCCGCAAACGCGGTTTAGCAACTTCCTCAAGCCATCTATCAAGATATTCGCTCAATCCTGTCGAAGCCGGTTCGATAAAAACGCCTAAATCCTTTTCACGCAGTTTCGCCGTCAAATATTTTTGCGCGTCTTTCTTTGTGCCGTGAATCGTCTTATTAAAATACTTGCGCTTGCCGTTCGTATCGCGTCCTAGAAATATGCGAACCGTCCAAGATTCGCCGCGCTTGTTAATTTGTCCTATCATATTTTTCTTTGGAAAGGACACGCTTTTTCTGGTAAAATCGGCGTGTCCTTTGGTTAGTGATGTTTCCTTTGGATTGATTGGGCTTAGGGAAGTTGGTAGCTTTCCTAAGCCTTTGCATTTATGCCGTTTGCTGTTGTCTGGCAAGTCCGATGTGAAGCGACAAAGCCGCCGCTGCGTGGTAACAAGCCAGACCTTTTTCCGCGCCTTTGCAAGTGCAAGCCACCGTTTTATAACCGCGTTCGTCTTTGCGGCAAATTACTGTGTAATAACCTTTCGAGCCGGAAACGCGATAACGTCCGAAACGATCAAATTCGACGCGCGGGCGAATCTTTTTAGCCTTTGTAATGGCATTGGTTAATTGGTCAATTCCTTTCAAAATGAACATTGATGTTTAGCTCCTGTGTTGAAATAAATACTACCCTTTAACTATACCGCAACGGTATAGTTATGTCAATTTAATCAGCTCTTGCGGAACAATTTATTTTCCTGTATAAATTTCAGTATGATGGAAAAGGAATTACTCACTACACGGGAAGTTGCCGAAAAATTAGGTGTCAGTTTGCGCCGTGTTCGTGCTTTGATCGAAGCTGGTAAATTGCCGTCCCAGCAATACGGGCGCGACCATTTGATAAAAGAATCTGACCTTGAACTTGTCAAAGACCGAAAAGCCGGACGACCGTCAAAAGCACAATCTAAAAATTAATCTTTTTCACTTCTTTGTCTTACCATTTGAAACATTGATTTGCTGTCCGCCATCGGCGGCAATATTGACCTGATTCGGATTGTTGATTGTTACCTGCGGCGTATATCGTCGCCAATCTCTTAAATTCCTTACTGCTCGGAAATACATTCTTTGCCACCGATCAGCCATTTGCGCCGCGTGTTCGATGGCTTCCTGTTCCCTGACAAATGGAACATCCCAATTTCCATTCCACTGTTTTGTTTCTGCATCAATTTCACGATTCCATTTCTTCCATTTCTGAAAATCATAATCTTCTTTGCGCGATTCGGTTTTTGAGCGTTCTACGCATTTTTCCGTCCAGAATTGCAGCTGCAGCCACGCTTGAGCGATGGCATCAATCATTGACAGTTCGATGCCGCCTTTCGGCTGCCATTCCGCGCAGAGAGATTCGCGCAATCCGAGATAACTCGCCCGATTCCACGCATCTTTCATTTCGTCAGTCGGCTCAAAAACTGCCGCCGCGCGGTGTCCGCTCTCAAATTCACGCTTTGCTTCTCGTTTTATTAATTCCCAGAGATTTTCAGCCATTGCCGCGCTGTTTTCGTGAAGCTCACGCAAATCTTCGTAATCTATTTTGTCAGTCGGAACAGTTAATAATTTACTGAGCAATTCTTTGGCTTCCAGTTCATCATACTTTCTTTCATACGCTCTTTTTCTCGCTTCTTCGAGCGATAATGAACCGCCTTTTTCTGAACGAAAATAAGCCATCTGTCTACCGAAATGGTTGCCCAAGACGCGAATTAACGAATCGTAGCCGATGCGACTTTCAATCGAATTGGCGTAGATCACTATCTCTCTGTCTTCGGATTGAGCCGCTTCGAGAGCATTTTGCACATTAGCAAATTCATCAGGCGGCAATTTGTAAAGTTCGGATTGTTCTTTCGGAAACCGAACCGTCTTTGCCGGTTGAGTTTCGGTTGCCTGTTTTTGAATCTCCATTTCTCCGGTTTCCGGCAATTGATTAAAAATAAATCGGCGTTCCTTTTTTTCTTTGGTCTTGATCGGCTTAGTTTTTCCAATAAAATTATTTTTCATTTCGGCTGACTCCTTATGCTACGAGATAAAATTTCTCGACTGACGTATCTCTATTCGTAGTTCTCGGATTTTCTTCCAGTCATCGCGCGTATTGCAGCGTCGTAACTTTTCTAGCCTTTGCCTTTCAAGACAGGCAAGCAATGTCGGCTCAACTTCGGTTGGTTTAAGATAGCGTTTCTTGAGTTTTCCGCCTACGCGGACGAAATGGTAATAATAAGCACCGTGTAATTTCCCGACGGCGCACCGGCAGTTCATTTTGCCGCATTTCTTAAACTGCTGGTGAACACTTCCGCGTAGAATCTTGGGTAACGTTTTTTCAGTTTTTGTTTTCATTTCTTCATTTCTCCTTCCCGTATTATTCGGGACTGTTTTTTTTTAATACGGAATTATCATTTCGCCGCAATTTAGACAATCCTCGCCGACGAAGCCGCCTGCTCCACATTTACATTCGGCTGGCATTTGAATACTTGGCACTAAATCGTTTGAAGTGGTCGCCACTGCTTGCTGAAGAAGGTGATTGTTTTTATTTTCGACTTCTTCAGTTAAGTCATTGCTGTAACTTGTTTTACCGCTTTCATTTGGCTGAAGAGGTCGAATATTCGACAAATCAACTTCTTCAGTGCCGGATACAACTTCTTCAGTTTCCGACAACTGCATAAACCAACACTTGTCGCCGCCATAATTACCGCCCTTCTTAAATGGCTTTATACTCAGTGTCGCCCGCGCTTTTTTTAACGCATACTTTGAAATGCCGACTTCCTTTGCTTCTTTTTCGACATCTTTTGAAGACCGCTCGCCGTCCCGTAACGCTTCACGCAAAAACTCAATCGCTTCTGTTTGATCGGCTTTCGTTTCATCATCTTTAGGCTGCGCCAGCATTTTCTCTTTCGTTAAACGACTCGGCTCTGCTTTCCAGAAAAACTGTCCATTCACAATTTCAAAACCAACAGCAAATTTGGCTTCTTCCGTTAAATTGTTTTTTGTCTGGCAAATACCTCTCTCGCCGGTTTCTTCATCTTTCCCGACTATCAGAACCGAACGCGCCGACGCTCGCCAAGCAACGCTTCCGAGTCCGGCGGCGCGAGCATCGCCATTACCTTTTGCCTTTCCGATGTGACGGATTCCGACAATCGCACAATTGAACTTTTGTGCGATGGCAATTAGTTTCCGCGCAAGCGGTCGGCTGTCAGATTCTTGATTGAGATTTTTCCCGCCGGTATAAGAAAATAACGGGTCAATGATGACGAGTTTTGGTTTGTATTCAGCGATTACAACTTCAAACTTAATCAAATCATTTAGATTGCCTAGATCAAAAACCTCGTCGAGCGCGTAAATTTTGTCCAGATTTGCCTCCATCGAAACCAGACGCGGCTTGACTGTGTGGGAAAGTGAATCCTCCGCCGAAAGCATTAAGATACTGCTGGACTCAAGTGGTTCGCTGTCGCTAAACGGTAACTTTTTACCATCAGCGACGGCACAGGCTAAAGCACAGCTAATCCAGCTCTTACCGAGTCCCTCGATGCCTTCGATAATGGTAAATTCGCCGACCGGAATAAATGGTTTCCATAACCAACCGATTTCTTCGGCTTGAACATCTGAAAGACAAATGACTTTCAAACCAATTCCGTCAGATTTTCCGGTCGTCTCTTTATTTACAGTCGGTTTCCAAACTGGCGCATTGTTAATGAGTTCGAGCAGCTCTTCGAGGGTATGCGATTCAAGATAATCCGAAACGTCTTTTCCGTGTTTGTCAGGAAGAATTTCGTCGGCGTAACAATCCACAATTTTTACGGATTTCGATTCTCCAAGAATCATCTGTGCCGTCTTTTGGGCTTGTGTAACACCAGCTCGGTCGTGATCTTGAAAAATAACAACTGCTTTGTCTTTTAGCAGGTAATTAAACTCCGGTCGCCAATTCTTATGATTTGTGGCTATCAAGCCGAGCTGTCCTAAAATGTCGGCATCCTTTTCACCTTCTGCCATAAAGACATCAGATTGTTCTGACGAATTTGCCAATTCCGGTAATCTATATGGCACGCGTTGCACGCCGGTCAGATTCCAAACCTCTTTGCCATTTTCGTTATAACGCCGCCAGCGAAAATCTTTCCCCTCATAGCGAACATTCTGATAAAGCACTTTTCCGAACTCATCGGGGTAGTCATAAATTGTTTCGATTATCTTTGGCGATTTATGCCCGTTGCTGTTCGGCGCAATGTTCAAAGCCGCAATGACGCTTTGGAATGAGCAACCGACGAAACAATTTACTAAGAGTTTTCCGTTTTCGGCTTCCGCCAGCGAAAGCGAATTTTTTCTATCATCGTGCGCTGGGCAGCGGCTGGTGTAACCGCTGCTCGACTGCTTCACGCCGTTAAGAAGCGGAAGAATAACGCTTAATGTTAATTCAGGCATTATTTTTACCTCCCGCAAGTCGAAAAAATAAAGTGCAATTTCGTCGGCTGTATTCTATAATCCAAAGTGTTGAGTTCTTAGATTTTAGATAAGCCTTTGAACGAAGATGAAAGCCGCGTGTACCAGACGTGGCTTTTTCTCCATCAAGATTATGATATTTGTTTTCCTGCTCTCTATTTTGAGCCATCGTTTTCACCTTCCTTTTGCGTTCCGCCGCCGTGCAAAAAATTCTCGATTGCCTGCGCCGAAAACCGATACTGCCGCTCACCGAGCCGAATGACGGGAATTTGATTAGTTCTCACTAATTCGTAAATTCGCTGTTTATCAACTCTCAGTAATTTAGCTACTTCATCTGCAACTAAAATTTGTTTTTCCATATTCTTTTGCTCCAAAATAAAAAAATAGTGTCCAGAAAAACTGAACACTATTTATTTAATCTGAAAACCCAAATGTAAAATATGTGAGATAGATTACTTTTTTAGCTATCTAACTCACAGGTTTCAAGTATTTTTACTTCGTCTTTCTTGTCGTGGGATTAAATCTTTTACATTTTTTGCTCTTCCACCCTTTGTTGGAGGACGCAAAGTTAAACCCAGTAAATCGCTTACATTTTTTATTCCGTCCATAATGGTTCTTCTATCAACGCCTTGTTCCTTACTCATTCTGTTATAACTTTTGATTGGCGAAATTTGGTATTCAATCAGCCAACGAAAATGCTTATCTCCGTCCTTTTTATCTACCGTTTTATTAGAAAACGGCTTGATTTTGGCTTCTACTTTTGAAATATACTTGTCTAATTTTTTTTGAAAATCCCTGAACTTACTTGTAACAGTTTCTAAATCTCCAACTAATAGATGCTGCTTATTCTCGTAATAATTAAAAAATTTTGACCAAAATTCACCTTCAATTTGGTTGCGAAACTTCTCCTCTAGCATACCCCAAGGGAAATATACTTTTTCAATTTTGATAACAGTAGTTGAAACATTCTCGATTCTCTGCACCCAAATATAATCAAATTTCGGGTAGTTAGATATTTCGTTCAAAACTGAGTAATTATTTTGATTTTTCCATTTTTGATTC
>JALYQJ010000511.1 GCA_030855875.1 Acidobacteriota bacterium | reverse complement strand
CATTAATGCTGTTAAAAGCTCCGTCTTGTTCGCCGCCAATAAACAAAATTCGTTTCAACATATCTCAAATACAGGCGTTACTTCACCGCGACTTTCTTTCCGGCGAGCATTTCTTCGTGCGTCGGCATTTTGATTAGATTGCGCGTCGAATTCGGGTCAGCCGCCGCGCTTAACAAATTTTCCGCGAAAATCCGCGCCGCCGGGTCAACTGCGATTGATTCTTCCAAATCGAAATCGCAAACCCAAATGCGCCCTTTTCCAATCGGAATTTCAAACAGCGTCGTCGCCATAAATTCGGGAACGCGTTCGAGCGCG
The DNA here is from genome assembly GCA_030855875.1 of Acidobacteriota bacterium. Lineage (GTDB taxonomy): Bacteria > Acidobacteriota > Blastocatellia > Pyrinomonadales > Pyrinomonadaceae > SXVE01. Next base: position 2,306 of record JALYQJ010000511.1, on the reverse strand, counting down.
ATGTAGCCGTGCGCTGGAATAAAACGAATAAGTTCGCGCCCCGCTCCGTTCGGATTCAAGCGGTGTGCTTCGCTCGCCACCATTACGCGCCAATCACCAACCCGCGCCCACCATTTCAAATCCATCGGTTCGAGATTTTTGGCGAGCTTTGTGCCGGTTGCCGGAGTCCAATCGGCGTACTCGCCCGAAACTTTGCGAACGCTGACCACATCGTTCGGGAAAATCTCCTGCAATTTCGCACCAGGTGAAAAAACGATGATGGTCGCGCCGTCATTCGCCGCGTTGTAGAATTTTCCGCCGCTTTTTAAATCGTCGAGCGATGAGCCTTTTCCGACGAAAACGACGGAATCATTCAGTAAATTCTTGCCGACCGTTTGAAAGTTTTCGCCAACTAATTTTGACATCTCCGTGCCGAGCGACAAACTTACCGCTTTCGCCGTTAATTTATTGGCAACGGATCGCGGGAAAACTTCGACGTAATCAACCGTCCGGCTGACTTCTGTGTTTCCCTGCAAAAGTCTGGTAATTAATTTTAATTTCGTGCGCGCATCGCCGATTTGCGGAACTTTTATTTCGGCGGGAATTTTCCCCGTCGCGTAATACTTTAAACTCGTCAAACTTCCGACTTTTTGTGTCGAAAGTTGTTTCCCGTTTGCGTTAATAAACGAAATTTCCACGTTTAAATTGTCGAAATCACGAAACTTCTCGTCGTCGTTAGTTACGAAAATCGCGGTTTTTGTCGAATCATTCGCGTAAAATCTGCGCTGCGCTGTTTCCAAAGCCAGACCGACGGGCGCGAAGGCGTATTTCATAGCTTCGACGACCGGATAAGGTTTGACGGTCGCCGTATCGAAAGAATGTGAAAACCAGCACTCGTTGGCGAAAAGAATAAAACCGGCTGTTTTGTCGGCGCGTTGAAACCGAAGTTGTTCCGCCCAGCGTTTGGTGACGGCGCGATGATGTTCGAGAAAAATCGCCGGATTACTGCCGGGATACGAGTGAACGCCGACCCACGCCTGCGGCGAGCGTTGATTTTTCGTGTAAGTGAAAACCGGCAGTCCCGTGTCCAAATCAGGGTAACCGGTTGACATTTCCTGACCGATAAACGGGCGATTCCATTTCGATCTTTCCATTTCCCTGTCGAAATTTGAATCGGTCACAAACGGCGAATCGGCATACCAGCCTTTGTAACTGTGAATGGCATCAATGTCGCCGTCGTCAAATTTGTTCGGCTGGATGACTTTGGAATAAAGTTCCGGTTCGCGCTGATACGACGACGAAACGATTGTCGGGCGAGTCGGGTCAAACTGGCGCGTTTGCTTGACGACATCCGAAAGCTGTTTCCATTTTTCGGGATTTTCGTTATCGCGCAGCAGCATTTCGTTGCCGATTGTCCAAATCAAAACGCTCGGATGATTGCGTATTCTTTTGACGACATCGGCGTTTTCCATCAACCAATGCTCGAATAAATCTTTCGGAGTCGAGCCGATTTTCCCGACGAATGCCCACGGGCGAATTCCCTCGACGCTCACGCCCAAACCGATTTCGTCCGCCGCGTCAAGCCACGCTTCGTTCCAGGGCGTGGCGTGCGTTCTGGTCACGCGCTGATTATTGTCGTGCATTTGCCGAATCAGCTTTCGCGCCAAATTCGCGTCCCACGGATTTTTGCCGTATGGCAGATGATTCGCGCCGCGCAACCAATACGGTTTGCCATTTAGATAAAGTTTGTTGCCTTTGGCTTCAAACGTGCGGAAGCCGACTGACTGCGCGAATTTGTCCAAAACTTTTCCATTGCTCGATTCGAGCGTGACTTCGAGTTTATAAAGATTCGGGTCAGCCGGTGTCCAGAGTTTTGGTTTGAGATTATTGACTTCAAGCGTCGCCGTTGTTTTATTTGAATTTAACTGAATTTGCTGCGCTTTCGCTTCGGCAAAAACTTTGTTCGTTTTTATGTCCATCCAACGCGCTTTGACTATCGCCGTTTGATTATTTCCAAACGCTTTAGCTTCAATCTCGACTTTCGCGCCTGTCAGCGTCGGAATAAAATAAACATCGTCTAATATCGCCGCGCCGTGAATTGACAATCGAACGGGTTGCCAGATGCCGTGCAAATCATACGCGCGATTTTCGGCGACGGGTGTGAGCGGTCCGAACATTCCTTTGCTTAAACTCAAAACTTTTGAAGCGGTGAGATTGACCGTCACGGCGGTTCCCAAAGAAACGGTCGAGAGTGGAATCTTTTCCATCGAAACCCAGACGGCAAGCAGATTTTTCCCGACTTTCAAATGGGGCGTTAAATCGTATTG
>JALYQJ010000500.1 GCA_030855875.1 Acidobacteriota bacterium | reverse complement strand
ATCGAAACGCCGTTTTCGTTCAAATATTTGATGTTCGTATCGCCTTTCAAAAACCACAAAAGCTCGTGAATAATCGAGCGAAAATGCAGTTTTTTAGTCGTCACCGCCGGAAAGCCTTTTTGCAGATCAAAACGCATTTGATAGCCGAAAACGCCGATAGTTCCAACGCCCGTCCGATCTTCGCGCCGGACTCCGTTTTCCATTATATGATCTAAAAAATCTAAATATTGCCGCATAAAATCGTTTTTGAATTTCGATATAAAATACCTTTTTCGCGCATTTATATCAACAGTTGCTTGGCTTTCCCGCATCAAACTCGTTAAAATTCCTATGCCTGTAATTTCTTGTAAAAGTTTTTGAATATAAAAAATGAAAAAAATAATTTCAATCTGTTTCTTTACGCTTCTGATTTTTTTGGCAAATTCTTTCGCGCAAATTCCGCTTCAAGTTTTAGTTTCGATTTCAAAAGCCGAAGACGAACTGCGTTTTGATAAAACTCTGCAAGATTTAATGGCAAATAAAGACGCGAAAATTCGCGCCCGAGCCGCGCTCGCCGCCGGACGCATCGGCGACGAAGCGGCGATTTCCGCGCTCGTCAATCTTTTGGAAAACGACGCGGCGACGGAAGTTCGCACAGTGGCGGCGTTTGCCGTCGGCGAAATCGAATCAATCAAAGCGGCAGACACAATTTTGAAAGTATTAAAAAACACGGCGAATCCCGATTCGGTTCGCGCCCGCGCCACCGAAGCCGCCGGAAAAATCGCGGCGGCAAATGCCAAAGACGAGAAATCAAAAATGCTCGGCGAAGCGATATTAAATGTTTTGGAATACGAAAACAGTCGCGGTAAACAACAAAACTGCGAAACGGTTTTGCTCGGATTAACGGCGGCTTTACGCGCCAAACCCGAAGAAACAAACGTCGTCGTCGCCAAATTTTTGACCAATCTCGACGCAAGAATTCGCGCCGATGCCGCCAACACTTTGTCGAGAATTCGCGCTAAAAACGCCAACGAACAATTTCGCGCAATGCTTTTGTCGGAAACGGACGCAGTTGCGCGGGCAAACGCGGCACGTGCGCTCGGCGCGGCGGAAGACAAAGATGCCTTCGATATTTTGCTCAATTCAGCTCTCACCGACAAAGATTCGCGCGTCCGAGTTTCGGCGATTCGCAGTTTAGGAAGTTTGAAGGACGCGAAAGCCGCCGACAAATTATTGGAACGCGGCGAAAAATTGTTAGCGAATTATAAAAAATCAAAGTTGGCGAATCCGAATGAGAAAAGCGAATTGCTTGAAATTGCGACGACTTTAGGCAGAATTTTGCTGAATTCGGATAATCAAAAAGCGACTAAATTTTTAGACGATTTTCGATTCCGGGACAATTACGAATCGCCTGAAATCGAAATTGCTTTTGCCCAAATTTCACCTGTCTCTTATCTAAAAGCCGTTCCTCGTTCACAAAACACAGGAGCAGATTTCTGGAAGCAAGGCATCAGTGTTTCTCAAGGAATGGCTGAATTTTCTAAACTAGCGGACAAAGGTCAAACAATAAATCCTGCTGCACTGCCTGCAAAAATTTTGTTGAATTTTTTAATTGGTGCTGATTCCCTGACGAGGAGAACAGATGTTATCCGCGCCATTCCTGATATTCTTCGCGCATTTGCGACATTCAATCCCGATGATTTGCCGAAAATTCTACGCGAACATTTAAAACATAAAGACATAATCGTTCGCGCCACAGCCGCCGAACTTTTGGGCGATTTGGAAGCGAATAAAGAAAACATCTCCGCGCTGAACGACGCTTTTCCGAAAACCGAAAACGATAAATTAAATGATGCGGCTCTGGCGATTCTCGACGCGCTCGAAAAACAATATAAAAAATTACCGAAAGGCGACGAATCAATTCTTTCGGTGCTGCAGCAATTCAAAATCGCGCTCGATTCGCCGGATTATCTCGTGCGGAGAAAAGCGATTGCGTTTCTCAAATCGTCGGATTTGGCGGGAGAAATTCCGGCGAGTTTCCAAAGAGCGAGATTTCCGTCGGCAAATCCTAAAATCGGTGCGCCGAATAAATTCAGAACCGTCCGCGCCGATTACGTCCGCGCCGTTTCGCGCAAAAACGGAACCGTCAAAGCCGTTCTCACGACCGAAAAGGGAGTTTTTACAATTGATTTAACGCCGGAAGACGCTCCTTTGACGGTTGATAATTTTATCAGGTTGGCGCGTAGCAATTATTTTAACGGCTTGGCAATTCATCGCGTCGTGCCGAATTTCGTGATGCAGGACGGCGACCCGCGCGGCGACGGCAACGGCGGTCCGGGCTGGCAGATTCGCTGCGAATTAAATATGTTGAGTTACGAACGCGGTGCAGTCGGAATGGCTTTGTCGGGCAAAGACACGGGCGGCTCGCAATGGTTCGTCACGCACGCGCCGCAGCCTCACTTGGACGGCGGCTACACGGTTTTTGGGCGCGTGAACGAAACCGATATGAAAATCGTAGATAATCTCGTGCGCGGCGATAAAATTTTGACGGTGAAAATCATCGAAGGAAACGCGCTTCAGATAAAAACAAATAGTAAACAAAAACCTAGAATTAATT
>JALYQJ010000486.1 GCA_030855875.1 Acidobacteriota bacterium | reverse complement strand
GATTAAAGCCGTTCCGACCGATTTACCGGCGGCGGAAGTCCGAAATCTGCTGGCGGAAATTTTAGATACGATTGACGCGGAGAAACGCGGCGGCGCGAAAATGACTTTGCGCGACCGGATTGCCGCGAGTTTAGCCTGCAAAGCCGCCGTTAAAATCAATATGAAACTCACGCCCGAAAAGATGCAGTGGTTAATTGACCGGCTTTTGTTTACGTCATCACCGACAACCTGCCCGCACGGACGACCGATAATTCTGCGTCTGACGATGCGCGACATCGAACGCGGATTCCACCGCTCCTGACAGTAATTTGATAGTTATAAATTATAATCTGTAAAGAATTGTAAACTTTTTTAATACTTCAAAAGTTCACTAGCCAAATAATTAAAATTGATTTAATGTAAAGCTAATTTCTTCCGCAGTTCGTTCCAAATTCCAAAGGAGATAGTTTAATAAATGTTGCAAACATCAATGATGCGTGTATTTTCTTTCTGTATTTTGCTTACAGCCATAATTTTTGCCGGATTACATCAAACACCGGCACAATCGCAAGCTAATAACGGGCAAATTGAAGGAGTCGTAACCGATGCCAACGGCAGCGCAATTGCCAATTCGACCATAACCGTCAGAAACATCGAAACGGGAACGGAAAGAACGGTGACAAGCGACGAAAGCGGCGTTTACCGCATTCCGCTGCTGCCGCTCGGAAGTTATCGCGTAACGGTCGAATCGGCTAACTTTAAAAGATTAGTCCGCGAAGGAATTACGCTGACGACCGGACAGACGGCGACGGTTAATTTGAATTTGGAACCGGGCGGCGTATCGGAAACGGTAACGGTTACCTCGGACGCTCCCGTTGCCGATCCGGGAAAAATTGATGTCGGGCGCGTAATGACGACGCGCGAAGTCGAAAATTTGCCGCTCGTATCGCGCAATCCTTATAATTATGCGCTTTTACAGGCAAATGTTACGGGTCGCCCGAATGCCGAATTCGGAGTTCCGCGCATCAACGCCAACGGCTATACGCGCCGCACAAACTATCAGCTCGACGGCAACAACAATACGCAAGCCGATCGCGGGGGAATTCGCTTGATGCCGATTTCGGATACTTTTATTTCCGAAGTTCAGCTTGTCACGAACGGATTTTCAGCCGAATTCGGCAACACGCCGGGTCTTATTATGAACGCCGTAACTCCGTCGGGAACAAATGCCGTTCACGGTTCGGCAAGCTATCGTTTCAGGCGAACTCCGTTTTATGCCAGACCATTTCAATATACATCGGTGCGGGATCTTCCCGAAACAACTGCCGATAATCTGACTTTTGCTATCGGCGGACCGATTATCAAAGATCGCTGGCACTTTTATGGCGGTTACGAATATGTTGATCGTGATTTAACGGCGGAATCAGGTCGGCTGGTGACGATTAGTGCGGCAAATCAAGCGGCATTGACTGCCAGCGGCATTCCCGCAAGTGCTTTTGTCGCGGCGATTCCGACTTCGCAAAAAGTCAATTTTTATATCTTTCGCACGGACGCGCAGTTGAACGATAATAATAGACTGACCGGACGTTTTAATTATTTTGATAATAACTCGCCGAACAATATCGGAGGCGGACTGAATACTTTGGAGAGAAGCATTGATTTTATTGACAAATCATATTCTTTGGGAGTTCAGCTCGCTTCGGTTATTAAATCTAACATTTTGAACGAATTTCGCTTTCAATATGCAAAACGCGATTCACGGAATTTCGCTAACGGCAATTCGGGAACCGGACCGAGCATTGCAATTACAGGCGTAGCTAATATCGGTGCGCCTGAAAATGACGATACGATTGCGCCGCTTCAGGTAACGACTCAATTTCAAGATAATATAACGTGGTCGTTCGGAAACCATTCGGTTAAAGTCGGCGGCGGTTTGAATAAAATTGATGACGAGCGCAAGTCGAATGTCTTTGCGCGTTACACATTTCCAAATTTAGCTGCATATTTGAATGCAAAAAATGGTACTGCTCCGAGAGGCTACACAAATTACATCGAAGCCTTTGGAACTCCTGAAATAAAATATAACTCGACTTTTTACAATTTCTTTGCCCAAGACGATTGGAAGGCAACACGCAAATTAAAAATTAATTATGGTGTGCGTTATGACCTTTATGATATTCCCGATGCGCGGAGCGATTCGCCTTTCGCAACATCACAAAAATTCAAGGTTGACAGAAACAACTTTGCGCCGCGTTTAGGGATTGTTTACGGTTTGCGTGACGGCGATTTGCCGACCGTGATTCGTGCGAGTGCCGGAATTTATTACGACACGGTTTATCTCGATTTTTACCAGCGTGCGATTCAAAACAACGGAAGTCTGTCATTCTTTAACTTTACAATTGCTCCGGCAACCGCAGGTTCTCCCGCCTTTCCGACAACTTTAGGTTCGCTTCCGACAGGTGCGGTTTTGCCTGTTCAAAGTATTGATACAATTTCGCCTGATTTTGAAAATATGTATGCGATTCACACGAATTTTCAAATCGAACAGGCTTTGACGACCGATATTTCAGTAACCGCCGGATTTATTCATTCGGGCGGCAGACATATTCCGCTTTATCGAAATATCAATCGCATTAACCCGACTTTGACTTTAGCTGACGGACGACCGATTTTCAGTAATATAATTAATGCAACAACTCGTTTAGACCCGCGTTTCAACAATATTGCGTTGGCTGAATCGGTCGGAACTTCTAATTACAACGCATTGACTTTGCAGTTGAACAAGCGTTTTTCAAAAGGCTATCAATTCAGCGTCAATTACACGTTATCGAAATCGGAAGACGATGCGCCGGAACAGAATCTCGTGGCAACCCAAGTCGGAAACCTGGTAACGCAAGACCCGACCAATCGTCAACGCGATTTCGGTCCGTCGCTGGCGGATCAGCGTCATACATTTACAATGAGTTTTGTCGGTCGTCCGCAATTTAACTTTGAAAATAAAGCACTTCGCTATTTGGTCAACAATAATCAGTTCGGAATTATTGCAAACGCAAACAGCGGCGAAAGATTCAACATTGTTGCGACAACCGACATTAATCTCGACGGATTTACCGGTTCGGACAATCCGGTCGGTATCGGGAGAAATTCAGGTGTCACGCCGAAACAATTTAATGTTGATCTGCGTTATTCGAGATTCTTCAATTTCACGGAACGCTTCCGGCTTGAAGTTTTCGGCGAGTTTGTCAATGTTTTCAACGTCAACAGCGTGTTCCAGTTTAATTCGTTAGCCGTTGCGGCACCAAACGGTATTTTTACCGGAACTCTGCCAACATTACAGGACAGAAAAGCGGCTAATCAGGTTACATCGCTCGACAGCCGCCAATTCCAAATGGGCTTCAAGTTTAACTTTTAATTAAAAGTGTTGAGAGCTTCGATTGAAAAATTAATTTTTCAATCGAAGCTCTCAACAAATCTGAATAAAGTGAATACAGAAAACATAAAAACAGACGAACAAAGAGAAGAACTACCTGATTCGTGGTGGTATCGCGTTTATCTGGCGGTAATTATCACCACTATTATTGTCATTTCTGTTTTAGGAGCTTTTACACGTTACTTTTCCAGCTAAATCAAAATGAAATTTTTAGATTGGGCGATTGTCGTCGGATATTTGGCGTATGTCATTTGGGACGGAATCCGAATGACCAAACACAGCGGCGATGTCGAAGGTTATTTTTTGGCAAATCGAAGTTTGCCGTGGTGGGCGGTCGGGCTTTCGGTGATGGCGACGCAGCTTTCGGCGATAACTTTGGTCGGCACGACCGGACAGGCGTATTCGGACGGGATGCGTTTTATTCAGTTTTATTACGGTTTGCCGCTCGCAATGGTGATTTTGTGCATTACGGCGGTGCCGTTTTTCTACCGGGCGAAAGTCTATACGGCTTACGAATATTTAGAAAAACGCTTTGACTCGAAAACGCGCAGTTTGACGAGTTTCTTTTTTCTGATTTCGCGCGGTTTGGGTGTCGGCGTGATAATCGCCGCACCGTCGGTAATTCTTTCAATCGTTCTGGGCTGGAGCGAAATCGTAACAATTTTCGTGATCGGTTTGTCCACGACCATTTATACAATGATCGGCGGCGTTCAAGCCGTGACGTGGACGGACGTTAAGCAGATGGTTATCATCTTTTTCGGACTTTTCGTTTGTCTGTATGTGATAGTTTCGCAGTTTCCGGCGGAGGTTTCGCTTTCGGACGGTCTTTATCTGGCTGGCGCGACCGACAGATTAACGACGATTGATACGAGTTTCGATTTGAAGGAAAGATACACGATTTGGTCGGGTTTGATCGGCGGACTTTTTCTTTTTCTCGCGTATTTCGGCTGTGACCAAAGTCAGGTGCAGCGGTTTTTAACGGCGAAATCCGTTTCCGAAGGCAGAACTTCGCTTTTGATGAGCGCGTTTTTGAAAATTCCGATGCAGTTTATGATTCTGCTCGTCGGCGTTCTGGTTTTCGTCTTTTATCAATTTGCGACTCCGCCGATGATTTTTAATTCGGTTGAAACGGCAAAGGTCGCACAAACCGCTCAGTATCAAACGCTCAACGGTGAATATGAAGCGGCTCACGCCCGGCGCGAACAAGCCGCGCTCGAATACGTCAGAAACAAAACGGATGAAACCCGAATCGGCTATGTCGAATCAAATAAACTTTTCAACGACGCACGAAAAAACGCCACCGATTACATCAAATCTTCGAGCGGCAATGAAAGGTTCAACGATGTGAATTACGTTTTCCCGACTTTTGTCGTGGAAAATATGCCGATGGGCGTAATCGGTTTGATAATCGCGGCGATATTCGCGGCGGCGATGTCTTCGATTTCGGCGGAATTAAACGCGCTGGCAACGGCGACGACGATTGATTTTTACCGCCGTCATTTCAAAAAAGACGGAACGGACAAAGAATACGTTCGGTTTGGCAGAATCGCCACTTTTTTCTGGGGAATTTTTGCCTGCATTGTGGCGATTTACGCCACAAATCTCGGTTCACTGATTGAAGTCGTCAATAAATTCGGCTCATTCTTTTACGGCTCGCTGTTAGGAGTCTTCGTTTTGGCTTTCGTCGTCAAACGCGCCCGCGCCCGCGGCGCATTTTTCGGACTTTTATTCGGAATCGCATCGGTTTGGATTGCGAGTTTTTATACCGACATCGAGTTTTTGTGGTTTAACGTCATCGGTTGTTTAGTCACCGTTTTGGCGGGTTATTTAATTAGTTTAACAGTAAGAGAAAACACGGAAAATTAAAAATTCAAAATTAAAAATGAAAAATTCAAAAATTCAATTTTCAACGTCCTTCGCGCTCCTTTTTTCCTTTTTTCTTTTTCCCTTTTCTTTTACGAAAGCACAGGTTCGCCCGATTTACGATTTGGGCGCGAGTGGTTTGGGTCAGAAACTGAAACGTCTGCAAACGACGGCGAGCGCGATGCACACGGCGGCGCATCCCGACGACGAAGATTCGGGTTTGCTGGCGCGTCTGGCTCGCGGCGATAACGCAAGAGTTTCTTATCTGTCATTAACGCGCGGCGAAGGCGGGCAAAACGTCATCGGTCCCGAACTTTTTGAATCGCTCGGAATAATTCGCTCGGAAGAACTTCTTCAGGCGCGTCGGCTCGACGGCGGCGAACAGTTTTTTACGCGCTTTATGGAATACGGCTTCTCGAAAAAACGCGAGGAAGCCGCCAGAATTTGGGGCGAAAAGGAAGTTTTGGGCGATATGGTTCGCGCTATCCGAATCTTTCGTCCGCTGGTAATACTTTCGCGTTTTTCGGGAACACCGGCGGACGGTCACGGACATCATCAATTAGCCGGATATTTAACGCCGCTTGCCTACAAAGCCGCCGCCGATCCGAATCAGTTTCCCGAACATTTTCAGGAAGGTCTGCGTCCGTGGCAGGCGAAAAAACTTTACGTCGGTCAGGGATTTGCGGCAAGCGCGCAAAATGTGCCGAGTTTGACAATTGCGACCGGCGAATATGATCCGCTGATCGGGCGTTCGTATTTTGAAATTGCGATGGAAGGCAGAAGCCAGCATAAATCGCAGGAAATGGGTTCGCTCGAACTGCGCGGCAAGCAGCAGTCGGGCGTTCGTCTGCTCGAAACAAACGTGGCGAAAAGCGAAACCGAAAAAAGCGTGTGGGACGGAATTGATATTTCGATCAAAGGAATTCCCGCGCTTGTCGGTCTGCGCGACAGTCCGATTGATAATGAATTAAACGACGCGCAAAACGCGGCGGCGCGGGCTTTAGCCGCTTTCGACGCGATGAATCCGGGCAAAGTAATTCAACCGCTCGCCGAAGGTTTGAAAAAAATTCGTGAAGCGCGACGCGAACTCGCCGCAAAATCCGCCAGCAGTCAAAATCCGGCAATTGCCGACACGGATTTTCTGCTCGCACAAAAGGAACGCGAATTTTCCGACGCGCTGCAAGCCGCCGCCGGAATCGTAATTGACGCTTTGAGCAATTCGGAAACAATCGTTGCCGGTGATGCAGCAAATGTTGCCGTTCGGGTTTTCGCGCCGGAATCGTCGGGCGTAAAAGTCAACAGCACAAAAATTCTGGTTCCGCAGGGCTGGACGGCGGATAATGCGCCGCAACCGACACCCGCGCCGACGCAGGGTTTTCGTCAGCGTGATGAAACGGCGATGAACGCTTATTTTTTCACCGTTACGACTCCGCAAAACGCGAAGGCGACGCAGCCTTACTGGTTGGAAAATCAAAGAAAAGATTTCACCTTCAATTGGGATTCGGCGGCGACCGACAAAAATATGCCGTTCAACGCGCCGCTGGCGACGGCAGAAGTAAAAATGCTCGTCGGCGGCGAAGAAATCACGGTGATGAAACCTGTGCAGTATCGTTATGCCGACGATATTCGCGGCGAATTGCGGCGCGATGTTCACGTCGTTCCGCTGGTCACAATTGTTTCGGATTCCAATTTGTTAATCGTTCCGACTTCCCCAAAAGCGCAAAAACGCCGCGTCGTGATGTCGGTAACGAACAACGCGCCGCGTGAAACAAAGGGAACTTTGCGATTGAATTTACCGAACGGCTGGACAGCAACGCCCGCTTCGATTGATTTTAATTTGAAAGGCAAAGGCGAAAAAACGGCAGTCGTTTTCGATGTTACCGTTCCGGCAAACGCCAAGCCGAATTCGTATAATTTGATAGCGAACGCCGTCATCGGCGGAAAAATTTACAATCAAACGATGACCGAAGTCGCGTATCCGCACATTCAAACGCACCGCATTTACAAACCGGCTGAAGTCGCTGCAAAAGTCGTCAATTTGAAAGTCGCGCCCGTTCGCGTCGGCTACATAATGGGAACCGGCGACCGTGTGCCGGAAGCGATACGGCTTTTAGGTTTGAATGTTACGATGCTCGAAGAAGGCGATCTTTCGACCGGCGATTTGTCGAAATTCGACACGATTGTCGTCGGCATCCGCGCTTCGCAGGTGCGACCCGATTACGTGGCAAACAACAACAGGCTGCTCGATTTCGTCAGAAACGGCGGAACGATGATTGTTCAATATCAGCAGCAAGAATTTATCCGCGAAAATTTAGCTCCGTTTCCGGCGAAAATGGAATCGGTTATAAATGGAACGCAGCGCGTTTGCAACGTCCGCGTCGTTGACGAAAACGCGCCGGTCAAAATTTTAGTTCCCGCGCATCCGATTTTTAATTACCCGAATAAAATCGTCAATTCCGATTGGGATAATTGGGTGCAGGAAAGAAATCTTTACACTTTGACCGGACTCGACCCAAACTACACGGCGCTGCTCGAAACTGCCGATGAAGGCGAAGCGCCGAACACCGGCGGATTGGTTTACGCGAAATTAGGAAAAGGACATTACGTTTATAACGCATATTCGTTTTTCCGCCAGCTTCCTTCGGGAAATCCCGGAGCTTATCGGCTTTTTGCAAACCTTCTGAGTTTGCCGAAATCGCCAGCAACAAAATAAGCGACGGGTTAAAAAAAGGCACAGAGTTAAAGCGAGTTTTCTCTGTGCCTTTTTATTTTCTGCCTTTTAAAGTTTTAAGTTTGCAGATAACGGAGAAAAAAGTGTCACCTGAAACAGAAGAAAAATCCATCGAATCGGAAACTTTTCCGGCGCGTATTTATAAAGAAAATGTTCTGGCGGATTGTTTTGAAGATGCTAAACGATATTTTCTGCAAGCCTATCTCGACGTTGATTACGCCCACGCCGTAATGCTCGCCGAGCAGGGAATTATTACCGAAGATGAATTAAAGGAGCTGCTTCGGGCTTTGCGAAGTTTGGATTTGGATTCGATAAAACGCGCCGAATACGACGGCACGTTCGAAGATTTATTTTATTATTTGCAAAGGGAAATCACGAAACATTGTGATGCGGACACGTCTGGCAAATTGCACACAGCCAGAAGC
>JALYQJ010000470.1 GCA_030855875.1 Acidobacteriota bacterium | reverse complement strand
ATTTAACGCCGACCAATTGCGGTCTGGCGTGTGCCGAAGATGTCAAAGAAGTTATCGAAACGACGACGACCGGCGAAATCGCCGCTTTTATGGCTGAACCGATTCTCGGAGTCGGCGGTTTTATCGTGCCGCCCGCCGGTTATTTTGAACGAGTCGAAGAAATCACCCGGCAGCACGGCGGACTTTTTATCGCCGACGAAGTTCAGACCGGATGGGGCAGAACGGGCGAAAAATGGTTCGGCATCGAACATTGGGACGTAAAACCCGACATCATCACATCGGCGAAAGGAATGGCGAACGGAGTTCCCATCGGCTGGACGATTGCGACATCCGAAGTCGCCGACAAATTTCCCGGCTTGACGTTTGCGACCTTCGGCGGCAATCCCGTTTCAACCGCCGCCGCGCTCGCCGTTATCAAATTAATCGAAGACGAAGACCTTCGGACAAATTGCAAAATCGTCGGCTATTATCTGCGCGAAAAACTCGAAGAATTAAAGGATAAATACGAAATCATCGGCGATGTGCGCGGAATGGGTTTGATGCAGGGAATCGAACTCGTGCGTAGCCGCGAAACAAAAGAACCCGCGCCCGAAGCGGTTTTGCGCGTGTTTGAAGAAACAAAACGGCGCGGCGTTCTCATCGGCAAAGGCGGACTTTACGGCAACGTGATTCGCACTGGAATGATGCTTAATTCGACGAAAGATAATGTTGACGAACTGGTTGCCGCGCTCGATGCGGGTTTTGCGCTTTGTTAAGAAAATTAGCCGCTGGATTAACGCCGGTAACGCGGATTATTTTTGATTGTTTATCTTCATATCTGCGTTATCGGCAAAAATCTGCGGCTAAAATAATTTCATAATTTATGAAAAATCCATTGGTTAAATCAAAACCGCTCGAAGAACGGTCTCCCTTCTGGTGGCTGCGCTGGGTTCCGACCGTCGTCGTTTCAATCCTGATTTTGTATTTTCTCTACGTCGTCGGCAGCGTCGCCGTCGTGCCGGTGCTGGCTTCATTCGCGTTGGCTTATCTACTCAATCCGATTGTCTACGAAGGCGAAAAGCGCGGGCTTTCGCGCACTTGGTCATCAATCGTCGCTATTTTGCTGGTCACGCTCGTCATCACGGCGTTTATGGCGTATGTCGTTCCTGATTTGTGGGCGGAAAGCACGAAAGCCGGGTCGCGGATCGCCGAGAATTTCACGCCGGAAAACGCCGCGCAGCAGAGAGGTTTTCTCAAGCGTTATTCGCCCGCGCTGGAACGGGTGGCAGGCGACAAAATCGAACAATTTCTGAGCGATCCGGTCGAGTTTTACAACAAAAATGTGACGACGGCGACGACGGCGACCGTTGACGAAGACGGGAAAATTACCACTTCCGCCGAGGGCGGTGGTTCGGTTATTCTTTCAACGCTCGTTTCGTCGCTCGATTTGCTGCTGGTGCCGTTTTTCGTTTTTTATATTTTGATTGATTTCCAAAAATGGCGTGATTCGCTGGAAGAGCTTATTCCGCCGCGTTTTCGTGAACCGTTCAGACTTCTGTTCGACGAATCGGGTCGGATTTTAGAATCCTACGTGCGCGGGCAGCTTCTCATCGGCGCGATTATGACAATTTTCTACGCCGCCGGTTTCTGGTTTCTCGACGTTCCGGCGTGGGCTGGGATTGCGCTGATTGCCGGATTATTAAACGCCATTCCGTATGTCGGGACGATTCTCGGCATCATTCTCGCAGGCGGATTCACCATCGCGGGCGGCGGCGGCGTGTGGGATGTCGCCGCCGTTCTCGGCGTGTTCGTCGCCGTCCAAAGTTTGGAAGGTTACGTTTTGACTCCGAAAATTTTGGGCGGACGACTTAATCTGCACCCGATGGCGGTCTTTTTGGGCTTACTCATCGGCGGCAAACTCTTCGGACTTTTGGGCGTAATTCTCGCAATTCCGGCAATCGCCATCGGCAAAGTCTTTTTCAAATTCCTGCGGGAGCTTTATCAGGCTTCACATTTTTATCACGCCGGAGACCATCACCCGGCGGACGCGCCGAGCGAAAATCTCGAAGAGCGCATCGCCGACGCCGCCGACACCGTGCTTGCCGAACAAGTCAGCAAAGGCGAAGAAGATGAACAGGAAAACGAACTGACTACGATAACAGCAAGTGAAACACCGACAACAATCGAGAAGCCGGTTTGAAGATTTCACCAAAAATACGCAAGAGAACACAAAGTTTTTTAAAGCTGCTTGTCTTAAAGCTGCTTGTTTAGTGAATCTGGAAATGAATACCATTTGATAAAACTGAAATGAGTGTTACGCAGAAAACATTTGTTATTTTTGCTTTTCTCCATGTTCTCTGTGTTTCTGTAGTGAATAAAAATTATTGACCACTTTTCAGACAGGCAGCAAACCAGCCGTATCAATTACGAATCGGTCGAGTTCAATAAAACAATTCCAGATTCGATTTTTGCAAAGCCGAAGAGCGCGAAGGAATTGAAAAAGGATTTGAAACTATAGAAAGAAGCAGAGCCAATTAACTCTGTCTTTCCTATTCAACTGACAGCTTTTAAGCATTTCGAAATTGAATTAGACAGAAACGCGCCAAACATCACTTGGCGCGTTCCGGTTAATCCAAATCTATGAAGCTGATTTAATATTGCGTTTGAAACAGTCTTTGCATCAAAAGATTGATGAAACGGTTACTGCGTCACCTTAAACGGCGGAGTTCCAAAACTTGAAATGGGAACGGTTTGCATAGGTGATAGATGATCCAAAGGGATAGAACCACCATTACCTCCGAATGAGCAACTAGTTCTTAATAATGATCCGAATGACTTAATGCTCGTTATCTCTCCCGGTCCAGACGGAAAATACGCATTCTCACCAATTACACGCGCATCAACAAGCAAGGAGTTCCCAACAGCCATATATGCTTGCCCCTGGCAATTAATTTCGTCATAGAAAACAGCAAAAGAACTTGGTGGAGTTCCGTCCCTACCTATGTTCGCTGTACTAAGAATGTTCCCAATGCCTTTTTTATCAATAGTGAATCTAAGCCAAATATCTAATGAACTCATATAACGAATTGCATTAGAGGAAGAATCCAGCAATCCAACCTGTGCGCCATTGCTGTCTACGACACGAAGCGCGCTGCCCATAGTCGGCGCGGCGGTTGGTGTTTGCCAGCTTAGAGCCGAGCCGTTAAATGAAAGCACTTGTCCTGTCTGCGGCGCATTTACCGTATCAAGTTTTGTAGAAGTAACAGCGCCGTTAGCAATGCTCAGCGGAGAAGCGTTCGTGCCTTTACCTGTAAGAGTGGCGTCGTGGGCAACTTCTGAAAGTTTTTGACCGGAGTTGTTCTCCTGACTCTGAGGCAGCATTGTTACTGGCAAACATAAAAACATAATTGAAAACAAAATTAGATTTCGATACATAAAAATTCTCCTTTTTACAGATTTAATTGAACAGATTTAGAAAATTGGTCGTTCCTTTTACTCTTTTGCGAACCGGCAACAACACGCTGGACTTATTCGTTAATCGTGGCGACTAAACGAATTTTTGTAAATTTAGTTGGTTCATTACAGCCGGTTACAGATAAGTTGTTGTCAACATAAAACGTTATCTGTGTCTAGAACGCAGAGCCAAATTTTCCAAATTTCATCGCCAAAGACAATTGATGTTGCCGCCGATAACGATTCTCGCGCTACTTGATTGAAGCAGAAATGTTATTACCGCTATTTGTTTGCTTTCCATCTCGACTTGGAAAATTAGCGTATTGCATCAACCTTAATTGCCGTAATAACAGGATTTTCTATTGATGCGCCATTACTAAAGCAATGAATATAAATTGTCGTCTCTGTGGGAAACGTCGCTACAGCTTGCATAAACACATTCTCAGGTTTAAACGGTACATCGTGATGCGATTCATCTAGTGAGCCTTTAAAACTATCAATGACGGTATTCAGACGACAAATTGCCCGGTTCACACCAGTACTGATGAATGCCGAGAATCTGGTGTTGATTATGTAGCTACCCGCAGGAACAGACTTTGACAGGATTTTTATCGGGATTCCTGTCCCATCTAAAAAAGAGTTTATACTAGAGTTAACGAAAACACGGTTTCCTTTAGCGTGGTAAACTTCGCTTATTCCAGTCGTTCCCGGCAAACCCTGCTGACCGGTTAATCCGGTTTGACCAATATCGCCTTTCAAGCCTTGCGGACCTGTTGCGCCGGTCAATCCGATATCGCCTTTTGGTCCGGTCGCGCCTGTATCTCCCTTAGCTCCCTGCGCGCCGATTGTTACATCGGTTGAACGGCTTTTATTGCCGTTTGTGACGGTTAGCAAATAAGTTCCGGCTAACCAGTTGCCCGAAGGAATTGAAGCGCTGATTATTTCCGTGTTCTGTGCCGCGTTCAAAACAATGCCAGTTAAAGGCGTACCGGCTAATGTTATCGATACTGCCGAGACCGAAGTTCCGAAGTTTGACCCGTAGATGTTTAAACTCGTCGGTTTGTTATTGGCGTCGTAATTTGTAATTTCTACGATTCTGATGACCGGCTCATTCGGGTTTTGTGCCAATGTCGGAATAGAAAAATTTAGTAAAACTAGAAATAAAGTTAAAAAAGAAATGTGTCTCATATTGAAATCTCCTGTTTTTGTTTTGTTGAATCTAAAAGCGAAAGAATTGCTTTCGGAATTAAGTCATTGTAAATTTACGTTGCCGCTCGGTTGACATGCGAGCAGTCGTCCTGCGCGTTTTGCTCGATTTAGATTGTGCCTCGCAAACTGCACAAAATTCTTGAAACGATTAAGCCGCTCTTACGGCAAAGATTTTTCGCAAACGACCAGATGTCCGCCGACGCTTTCCAAAAAATGCAATTCGCCTTCGTTCGTCAGCCGCACAATCTCGCGCGCCGCCGCCGGCAATACCATTACGCTGCCGCTTATAACGAGCGTGAACAGCAGAGCGCAGACGCGCTTGAGCGAAAGAGCGTTGCTAATCTGCTCAAACATATTGTTCAAGGTTCTATCTCCTTTTATCGTTTGGTTAAAATGGTTGATTCGGTTCATTTTGATTATTCTCCTTTTGTTTTTTTGTCTTCCGTGCCTTAAAAGACACGATGAAGTTCGAGCGCATCGTCACGCGATAAAAACCGGTAAAACTTAATTTACGGACTATTTACAGGGCGGCAAACTGCAATGATTTTTCAGACGCGCTCTAAAAACTTTGTGATTGGCGAGCGTTCTAAATTTCAAAACGCCCGCGTTTGACCGCTTCGGATTCCGCAGTTTATCTTTACGAGCCGACGCAAATCCGCCCGTTATACCTGAGCGTCACTTCGCCGTTACCGAAGTTCACCGTCCCGTGAGTGCGAAGGAATCCGCTGCCGCCCGTCGTTATGTCCAGACTGTTTTTGACGCGGAACAGCACGGGAGGATCGACGGGCGATAAAACAGCTTGGTCCTGCGTGCCGATGGTCGCTCCCTGGAGTTCTCCGGCGGTGAAAATGAAGGTGTGCATCAGCGTCGCGTGGAACGCGCCGTTATTTCCCTGCTGCTCTAAACTGGTCAGGCAGGCGGCGGTCGTGCCGATCAAGTTAGCCGACGCATCGAAGACATCGCCCGCCACGCCGGAGATAGTTCCCGTCGGACAGGTCACGGCGGGCGCGACGAGATACGCAGCAATGGTGCCGCGCACCTGTCGGCAGCCGGAACCGGCTTGCGCGGTGGTGGTCAGTAACAGAAGCCCGCAGAGAGCGAGCGAAATGGTGTATGTCAATAATTTTTTCATTTTTTTTCTCCTTACTAGTGAATTGTGTTTTTCAAATTGTTAGATTTCGGCAAACGTTAGCCGTCTATTTTTTCGTTCAAAGACGTTCGGCAAACAAAAAGATGTCCGCCGCTCGTTTCCAAAAAATGCAGTCCGCCTGTTTCCGTCAGCCGCACAACCTCGCGCGCGGCTAAACCGGAAAATAACACCGCGTCATCGAGCGAAACGAATTCTTGCTCGTCGGCGCACTGCTCGCAAAAAAGTTGAAAGCGAATCCTTTGGCGCATCACGAAAAATTCGTGGCGGCGCGTGATTGATGTTATTTTCTTGGCGTTTTTTATCATTAGAAGTTAAACTGTTCGCGTTCCGACGCAAACGGCATTTTCTGAATCGTGTTTAATTTATAAACTCGAACCTAATGCCAAGTCCTCTGGTTTTTCTCTTGTTTTTCTCTTTCTTTGCAGATTCGCGGCGAGTAGTTTTGTTAAATTTAGGCAGTTGGCGCAGAAACACGCACGATAGTCGAGTGTGCAAAGTTTCAAGAAGCACACTCGACTATCGTGCGTGTTTCTGCAAAATTGACCGATAAAATGAACAGCAACAAGAAAAACAGTTTTGCAAATTTTGATTTAGACGTTCAACACAAAGTTTTGCGGCGCGGCGGCGAAATTGTGCCGCTGCCGCTGAAAGCCGTCGAATTATTGATTGTTTTACTGAAGAATCGGGGCGAAGTCGTCTCGAAAAACGAATTGCTCGAAGCGGTTTGGGAAGAAACTTTTGTCGAGGAAAGCGTTCTCTCGAACAACGTCTATATTTTGCGAAAAACTTTATCGGAGTTGGGAGCGGGAAAGGATTTGATTCAAACCGTGCCGCGCCGGGGTTATCGCTTTGTCGGAGATTCGGGCGAGACCGACGATGAAGAGGAAATCGTGGTCGAGCGGCACGTTTTTCGGCAGACGATGATTGAAGAAATTCTTGGCGAACTCAAATCCCGCGCCGCGCGAAACGATTCGGCAACCGGAAATCTAAAAATTGCGGAATACGAATTCGGCAGCAAATCCCCCGAATCAATCAATTCAATCGCCGTCCTGCCGCTCGTCAATGACAGCGGCGATGCCGATTTAGATTATCTTTCGGAAGGAATCGCCGAGAGTTTGATTGATAATCTATCCTTGCTGCCGCGCCTTCGCGTGATGGCGCGGACGACCGCTTTTCGTTATCAAACGCTTGGCGGAAGCAGCGTCAGCCCGCAGCAAATCGGCGCGGAACTCGATGTAGAAACAATCGTGACGGGCAGAATTCGTTTGTTAAAAGGCAGTCTGACTATAAAAATCGAACTGGTCAGAACAGCCGATGCCGCGCAATTATGGGGCGACCAATACCGCCGCGAGCTTGACGACATTCTGGAAATGCAAACCGAAATCGCCCGCGAAATCTCCGGCAAACTGCGGCTTAGTTTAACCAAGCGCGAAACAAAACATTTTCCGCGCCGCGATACCGCGAGTGCCGAAGCCTATCTTCTTTATCTCAAAGGACGTTATTTTTGGAACAAGCGCACGGCGGAATGGATGAAAAAAGGAATCGAATGTTTTCAGCAGGCACTCGACTGCAATCCGAATTACGCTCCGGCGTATTCCGGTCTGGCGGATTCTTACGTTTCCTTTGCGACCGTCGGAGCTTTGTCGCCGTCTGCCGCCATTCCGAAGGCGAAAGCGGCGGCAAACAAAGCGTTGGAGATAAACGACCGTTTGGCGGAAGCTCACGCCGCGCTCGGATTTATCGAAAGCAATTACGATTGGAATTGGAGCGCGGCGGAAAAACATTTCAAACGGGCGGCGGAAACGAATCCGAATTATTCCATCGCCTTTCATTGGCACGGTTTCTGTTCGATAGCGCGGCGGCAATTTACCGATTCAATCGAACTGATGAAAGAGGCGCAAAAACTCGACCCGCTGTCGCCGATTATCAACGTCGCTTGCGGATTGCCGTATTACTTTATGAGGCGACCCGAACGGGCAATCAAAATCTATCGGGAAGTTCTGGAAACAAATGCTTCGTTTTTTCCCGGACACCTTTATTTAGGTATGGCTTACGAGCAAAACGGACAATATGAAGATGCCGTTTCGGAGTTTTGCCGGGCGTTATCACTCACACCCGACAACACATTCGCGCTCGCGTCTCTCGGATACATTTACGCCGTTTCCGGCGACGAAGAAAAAGCGTGGGAAACAATCGAGCATTTAAACCAAGAGTCTAACAAAAGATATGTTTCGCCCTACGGAATGGCGGAACTCTACGCCGGGCTGAAAGAAAAAGAGCAAGCCTTGACCCATCTCGAAAAAGCCGCCGCCGAACATTCCTGGTGGCTGGTTTTTGCGGATGTCAATCACCGATTCGACAGCCTGCGCGACGAGCCGCGCTTTAGAAAAATTTTACGAAAGATAAATTTGACCAATATAAAATTATGAAAACACTAATCAAAAACGGACGCATCATAACGGCGGTTGACGATTACAGAGCCGATATTTTAATCGAAGACGAGCAGATTTCCGTCATCGGAAAAACGCTCGAAATGGAAGTTGATTTGACGATTGATGCGACAAATAAACTCGTCATTCCGGGCGGGATTGACCCGCACACGCATATGGAATTGCCGTTTGGCGGAACGTCTTCGTCGGACGATTTTTTTACCGGAACTCGCGCGGCGGCGTTTGGCGGGACGACGACGATTATTGATTTCGCCGTGCAGACCAAAGGCGAAGCGATGACGGCGGGCGTGGATAAATGGCATCAGAAGGCGCAGGGAAAATGCGCGATTGATTACGGTTTTCACCT
>JALYQJ010000432.1 GCA_030855875.1 Acidobacteriota bacterium | reverse complement strand
ATGTTAATGTCGTCAAAACCGGCAAGCGCAACGATTTCACCGACGCCTGCTTTTTCAACGGGTTCGCGTTTCATTCCTTCAAAAACATAAAGCTCTTTGACGCGGGTTTTCTGCGTCGAGCCGTCGCGTTTGGCGACGATTACGTCTTGATTTTTGACGATTTCGCCGGAATAAATTCTGCCGATGGCAAGTCTGCCGACAAAGGCGTTGTAGTCAATATTAGCGACCAGCAGTTGCAGCGAATCGTCGCGCAAAGCGTGCGGCGCGGGAATCGTTTCGATGATTTGGTCGAACAGCGGTTTTAGATTTTTTGATTCTTCTTCCAACGTCTTTTTCGCCACGCCGTCGCGCGAAATCGAATAAAGAACCGGAAAATCAATTTGTTCCTCGTCCGCGCCCAAATCAATAAACAGGTCGTAAATCTCGTCAAGAACTTCTTCGGGACGCGAATCCTGCCGGTCAATTTTATTGACGAGAGCGATTGCCGGAAGTTTTTGCTCCAACGCTTTGCGAAGAACGAAGCGGGTTTGCGGCAGACAGCCTTCCGCCGCGTCAACCAGCAAAACGATGCCGTCAACCATTTTCAAAACGCGCTCGACTTCGCCGCCGAAATCGGCGTGTCCGGGCGTGTCGAGAATGTTGATTTTGTAATCGCCGTAATGGACAGAGGCGTTTTTCGCCATAATCGTGATGCCGCGTTCGCGTTCCAAATCCATCGAATCCATCACCCGGTCCTGGACGGCTTCGTTGTCGCGGAAAGTTCCCGATTGTTTAAGCATCGCGTCAACCAAAGTCGTTTTGCCGTGGTCAACGTGAGCGATAATAGCGATGTTTCTGATATTTTTCGTGTCAATCATAGATGTAAAAATGCCGCCAAAGGCAAACGAAAATGATGAATGATTTGAACGAAAAACGCAAACGCAAAAGAAAAAGACCGGACAAACTTTCGATATGTCCGGTCTTCGGTCGGTTATTTATCGGTTAATTAATTGCCGTTATCTGGCAGAATCTTTTCCGACAATTAAATTGTTCGTCACGGAAAATGTTCCCGGAACGCCGTTTGCCAAAATGTTCATCAGATTGTAATCGCCGCGATTGGCAACATAGCCTTCGAGCGTGACGTGACCGCGGTCAACGATGATTCTCACCGACGGATCCGTTTCCCAAAGATAGCGATATAAACCTCTGCTGGCAAACTCTCGCAAAGTCCGGCTGCGGATCGAATTATCGAAACTGCCGAGCGGCAGAATCTCGATGTTATTGACGACGTTCGTTACGCCCTGAATATCTCTTACTGAACGTTCGGCACCTTTTTTATTCAACGCATTCGCTACTTTTCCGTATAAATTTACGGTTCCGTTGTTATAGCTAAAAGCGATATGATCGAAAACTCCGTAGTATGGAAGTTTATTGATTTCCTTGAAAACTTTCCGTTCGACAACTCTCGCTGATTGATTGCTCGAAAAATTTTGAGCGGTCACATTAACAATTGAGAAGGTAAAGATTGCAATTGAGAATAATATGTAATTTCTAATGTTTTTCATTTTCGATGTTTCTCCCTGTAAAAAATAATTTACATTTTTCATATAGTTAATAGATGAAAATCGAAGCCGAAAGGATGCCGAAAATTTGTAAGAAATTGTAAAGAAAAGTCCGTAAATGTTGACTCAAGCGGTTTGCAAACCGACTTGACGCAAGGCTTCGTAAAGGACGATTCCGACAGACGTGGCGAGATTTAAACTGCGGACTTTTTCGTTCGGCATCGGGATTGTCAGACAGCGTTCCAGATTTTTTTCGAGCAATTCTTCGGGCAGCCCGCGCGTTTCGCGTCCGAAGATCAAGCAGTCGCCTTTTTCAAACTTCCATTCGGTATAGGATTTTTTTGTTTTGGTCGTAAAATAAATAAACCGCGATTCCGGCAAAGCGATATAAAGCCTTTCCAAATCGAGATGCCGATGAAGTTTCACCTCGTTCCAGTAATCGAGTCCGGCGCGTTTCAGCGTCCGGTCGTCCATCCGAAAACCGGTCGCGCCGACAATATGCAAATCGGTGAAAGTCGCAGCGCACAGACGCGCGATGTTGCCCGTGTTCGGCGGAATTTCAGGTTCGACAAGCGCGACGTGAATCATTCTTAAAACTTACGGCAAACCGGCTGCATTTTCAATTAAGTCAGAACCGCCCGCTGCAAATTGTTTTGCTTTGCAAAAAGGTAACAGGCAAAACTAGAAATTCTCTTTTTGCCTGTTACCTTTTTCCCTCAAACAAGTCCGCCTGTTCGCGGTTGGCATTTCTTGTGGCTAACCACACTAAACAGTGAGGGGAAACCGTTAGAAATACGAAACGCGATACGCGATAATCGCAGCATCTTTGAAAAATGAGGAGTTTGATATGAAATTAAAAATTTATGTGTTGCGTGTTGTCGTTGCGCTGACGGCGTTTGGTTTATGTGTCGGTTCATTTGAAATCGGACGATATTTGACCGCCGATTCTAATCTGAAAACGGAAGAACTCAGGACGATTCAGCCCGTCGAAAAAGAATTGCCCGAAAATTTACCGGCGAAGCCTGCAGTCTTTGCTCTCCGCGATGAGCAAACGCCGATAATTTCTCCGACGGAAACGGAAGAAAAAACCGAATATAAATTCGATGCGGAAAACGAGTATTACATCATCGGCAAATTGCCGAAAGGTTTTCGGGATTTTGAGAGTTTGAATATCGTTACGAGAGATTACGCGAACGCTTCGGAAGAAAACAATTACGAAGGTATGCCGATTCCGCCGAAGGGTTTTTTCCTCATCAAAAAAGAATTCAACTTCACACGGATAAACATCGCTAATCAACAAATCGCCTTTGAAACCGAAGCGAAAAAAGGTGTCAGCTATCAATTTGTCGGTGAATTTGTCGAAGAAGAAGCGATAGAAGCTAAAGACAAAGACGGTTACGAATATACGGATTACGCTGTTTTGAAAGGTCGTCTGAAAAAAATGCGCGACGGTAAAAAGATTGCCGAAAGCGAAGTCAAATTCGCCATTCTGCACGGCTGCTAATCAGCCGAAGACTTGAGGCTCTCCGTAGTTATTCGTCGTGCCGCAGCCGAGGAAACCGATTAAAAGATGAATTTTGTCATTTGAGTTAATTCGTCAAACTCAATCCGTTTTCTCAAGAAAACTATTGCAAAATTTCGTCCATTCGGCTTTTTGAACGCCGAAAAAATGACCGAGATTGGCGGTCGCAAAATTTCTGGCGGATTCGATTATATTGTTCGTATCGGCGGTATTAGAAATTTCGTCCAAGCCGATGACATACATATTTATTTTCGCGCCGTTTAGTTGCAGACAAAAATTATTTGTCGAATCACGGGTAAAAAAATGCGACGTGACGGATTTGTCAGCAGATTTTTCAGTCGGATTGTAGGTCGGCTGAACGGTCAAAATCTTTTCGTCGCCGGTTTCATAAATCTCTATTATTTTCAGCCAATCTTCCTTTCCCGTGCCGGACAATTTAGTGCATATAAAATTGCCGGTTGTTGCCGGTTTATACAACAGTTCGTCGCCGTTTGTGTTGAAAAGCGCAAAGCTGGAAATGCCGGATTCGGCATTCCAACGCTCGATTCGCAAAAGTTTTTCGCCGAAACGAAAAAACGCACTTTTCGCT
>JALYQJ010000438.1 GCA_030855875.1 Acidobacteriota bacterium | reverse complement strand
CCAGTTACAAACGGCGTTTTGGAAAACCTGTGCGCGAAGCGTGTCGGTCGGCGTAATTTCAAGTGCTTTGCAAGCCGGGTCAATTGGCAGTGGATTAGGAATCCATCCGTTGTTGCTATTTCGACGAAAATGTCTGATGCGACCGAAGCCTTCGCAATTTGCGGGTTCGGTAAAATCTTTTTCTTGCTCCGTGCCGGAGAATTTTGTGACGAGTAATCGCCTGCCGTCGGTATCAACCGCCAGCTTTCGGTAACGCTCCGAAACAGCATCGGTATCAATGACCATTTCGCCTCCTGCGTTTCTTCGGTTTTTTTTCACCCCGAATCGGCGGAACTTTCTGTTCCTCGTCCGGCAAGTTTGGGAATCGTTCATTAAGGTAGCGAACTATTAATTTAGTGAAATAAACCATTTGTTCTTCGTTTAACTCATCTCCAGCCGGAACACCGTGCCATTTCTCAATACATTCACGGCAACAAGTCGCCGTCGCGTGTTGCGCGTAGTGAATCGGATTGCCAAACCAGGAAGTTCCGAGTTTGCCGTAGAGATGAGCGGGTTTGGACATATATGCTCGGATTCTATGTTCAGCTCTTTTCAACAATTCAATTCTGCCCCTGCGACGAGCGAAGTTATCTGCCCATTGGTCAAAATCACTGCACCAGTAAATGTGCCGAACGTATTCGTGTTTTAGATATTCGATTGTTTCTTCGACATCTGTGATGTCGCGCTTTCGCACTTGATTCCAGTCCACTAAATCCTCGCCGCAATCAAGACAAACCGGATGCTCCTGCTTTTCGTCGAAATAATGTTTATCGCGCGCGCAGTTCGACATTTTGCAGCTCAAACTTTCCAGCATTTCCAGAACATTTACTTCTTCGACCGACATTTTCTTACTCCTCAATATCAGACATCGCCTGTTCCAGCAATCTCCCGTCTATTTCATTTAAACTCCCAAAATTTACATTTTTCAAAAATAAATCCCGTGCAATCTGCCAAGGCTGCCGAGACGTGTCCTGCAAATTATTCGCCGCGCCCCACCAATTTTTACCGACCAGCCACATTTTGTAAGCGAGGTGGTTGGCGAGCGCGTCAACCGGCACGTTTTCTCGCTTTGCGACTTGTGGAACTACCGATTTAAGCCGCTTGATGTCACTGTCTGCCGCTTTAATACATTTCACTATCAGTTCGTCGCCGCGACCGTCTAAAATTACGTCGCCGGAGAATTTACCCGCCTGCTGTTCTTCCGGCGATTTGCGCCGCTCTTCCGACGTTTCGCCGTGTTCGATAATTTCGCGGTATTTTTCCTCCGGGCTTTGTCCGGCGTGGTAGCCTTCGTGCAGTAAATCGTCGAGCCACTTGGCAAGCGACGCTGTTTGCTGTTTCAACACGATTACGTTGCGCCCGTCTTCGCGGACGCAAGCTCCGTGAAATGCGCCGGAATCTCGGAGCGGCAAAACCGGAACGCCCAAGTTCCAATAATATTTCAAAACGCATTCAAAATTTATCGCCCCGAATTTCGTCAGAACTTCTTGCCGAACGACTGCTGAATCCGTCGGAATCGTCCGTTGCGGCAAATCAACCGTCGCGTCTAGCGTCAACCCGGCTAAATACATTGCATAGACGGCATAAGCGTTAGTCTTTTTTTCATTAGAACCAGCTTTGACTTTAAAGCGCATTCGACCGACGGCAGCCGCCTCGCCGAATTGTAAGGGAGCTTCGCCGAAAAGTGAGGCGACGGAACACTTTAGAATCCGGCTGATAGCTGCGGCGGCTTGCAGCACCGGAATTTTCTCGTCTTCCTTTCTCGTAATATTTTGCAGCCGGGCAGCGACCGAACGCGGCACGAGTCTATTTAAAACAAAATCTTTATTTAACCCGACCTCCTTAAGCCGTTTGAACATACTCGCCGCCGTCATGGGCGCGTCCGGCAGAAACACATCTTTGCGAATCGTCAAGCCGAGAACTTTTATCACCTCTTTTATCCGCTCAACGCTTGCCGAGGCATATTCTGTCGCTTCATACCGTTGTAGCTGTTGCTCTTTAATGCCCAGCTTATCGGCGAGCGCTTTTTGACTTAGACCGGACGCGATGCGGGCTTGAATCAATGCGCGCGGGAATTCGTCGAAAGAAGTCAATTCAAGAATTTTCCGCTCCCCCGAACGAAGCGCGTCGTATTCGCGCAACTCTGCTTTTAAATCAGTAAACTGGCTCGCCAGCGCATCCTTTTGTGCCTTTTGCACTAATGGGTGGAGATGATTACTCGTTTCTGTATTCGCCGCTTGTTGTGCCAGAGCATCTTCAAATTTACCGGCTTGGGCTTTCGTGATACGGTATTGTCGTTCATTTTTAATCATAGTTGTTCACCTTGTAAATCAATTGAGACGATACCTTTTGGCTCACCTGTGTCTCTGTCTTGCTGAAAAAAGTTGATAAAGGTTTTGTCAATTGATCCCGGCAAATTCGCCGGAAATAACTCACCCAAAAATTTCGCCTTTTGCGCCGCGCGCCCGTCGTCAAAAATTAGCAAAACCGGGTCAAGTAAGTCCCCGTTAACTTCTTCTTCCTCCCAGCAGCAATCAAAATCGTTTGGAAATTCCTTATTCGTCACAAAACTCCCGTCTATATAAACTCTTTGGCAACCCGCATCTTTTAGCGACTGCAAAGCGGTTTTTAATCCGCTGAGAAGTCGCCTACGATGGACATTACCGCCGAAACGATCAACTATTTCCTGCCAGGTCGCAGCATATATTCCCGGCGGCAGGTTTCCACTTTCAACAAATTTAGAAATCATCAACACAACTATATAGTTGTGTTGATGATTTTGTCAACCTTTTTCCGAAAATATATTTCGTTTAACTAAAATTGAAGTTTTATATATGAGCAGAACTATTGTGCTAGACATCCACGATTATTTTTCAAGATAACTTTTTGAGAGGTTTAGTACTGTCAAAAAATAGTAGTGATGATGTTTTTTGACAGTTTTTTTGTTATTCGTTATCTTTCACATATGAGAGTAGGAATATATGCGCGCGTTTCAACGCACGACCAGCAAACCCTGCCGATGCAGCTCGGTAAAATGAAAGAATACGTCGAGCATCGCGGCTGGACTTTAACAACTGAAGTCGAAGAGGTCGGATCGGGAGCGAAAACGAGACCAAAACGCGAAGAACTTTTGAAGATGGCAAAACGGCGCGAGATTGATGCGATACTGGTTTGGAAGCTCGACCGCTTCGGTCGCTCGCTCGCCGATCTGGTGACGACACTAAACGAACTCCGGGAAATCGGCGTGGTTTTTGTGTCTTTAACCGAATCGCTTGACTTCTCTACCCCGTCAGGCAGAGCGATGGCGGGAATGCTTTCCACCTTTGCCGAATTTGAGCGCGACATAATCCGCGAAAGAGTCAAAGCCGGAATCGCCAGCGCGAGAGAAAAAGGCAAAGCGCACGGGCGACCGCAGACCGCGGCTATCAAAAAAGACGAAATTAAAAAACTTTATAAAAACGGGAAAGGTTTGAATAAATCCGAAATCGCTCGGAAATTGAAAATCAGTCGGGGTTCAGTTATCGCTATGTTAAAATAGTGCTACCAACTCTGACCATTAGCGAAAAAGCATATTCACTACGCTTTTTTTGTTTTCCGTTTCTTATAAATCAAAAAAATAATTAAAGAATTAAAAGCATACGAGACATAATCTACTTTACAAGTTTCGCATCTGTTTTTAGACCAGAATGAATTTCATTGAACTTTTTCAAATGGTTTGGATGGAGTTGAATACGGGAGCGAAGTTTGCTGAATAAAATAATTAGCTCCTGATTCAAATGAAAGCGATTCGATTCTTTTTCCGCCGACAGAAATGCTTGTGCGGCGTATTCCGTCCCGGCATAGATTTCTTCACGAGCGAGAAAAACCAATCCGCGTAGGGCGGTTACCTGTTCTTTATTTTCCTGAGCAATTTTTATCGCCCCTTTATATAATTGCCTTCCTTCTTCATATAATCCCTGCCTAAATCTTATCAATCCTTCGGTCGCAGTTGTAATAATTTTTTCTTCAACAGTCAGCGATGAGCGATCAATTTTATTGAATTCTACCTCAGCTTCTTCTTGTCTATTATTGCTTGCTAAGGCATAAGCGAGATTATTACGAAGCGTTATATTTTCCGGGTTTGCGCTAACTCCGAATCTATAAATCTTTTCAGCCATTTCAAAATTTTCCAATATCGCGGCGGCTATTCCCGTAAACAAAATCGGCGAAACAGCAAACGGTTGATCTAAAATCCAATTTTTGCCTTGCGTTATTGCGTTGTTCATTTCACCTTTTTGATAAAAATTCGATGCTAATGCTTCATAATTGCGCGGAACGTCGAATTCTTGCATATCAATGTCAAAACTTGATATAGAATGAGATGCCCATTCTGCTTGAGCAATACTGTTTTCCGTTGGTTGGCGTAGTGCCTGTCGAAACAATTTTCGAGCGAGTTTGCTGTTGGCGTTTTCCATTTCCAGTGTCGCAATCATGCTCGTCAACTCGCTTATATCGAACGGATTGTAATTAGAATCAGCGATTTGTCTTAATCCTACTTTAACATTTCTAGAAGTCTGCTCTCGTAGAGAAGCAACAGCAATTTCGGCAGCTAAAATCCAAGGGTCTGAGCGCAGCGACGGCGCACGTCTTAAGATGTAATGCGCTTTGTCAACTTCATCTGCGTGAATATAAAGTCTTGTCGCCGAGCGCAGAACAAAACGATTTGCCGGTGCCAAAGCAACTGCTGTATCCATCGCGCGGAGAGCTTTTTCAACGCTTCCCAGAGTCGCATATTCGCGGGAAAGTTCGACTAATTTGACTGGGTTACGGGGCGATTGTCCAAGTTGTTTTCTATATTTTTTAACTTGTTCTCGACTATGTTCAATGAGTTTACCCGGATCGGACGCTACCTCTTCTGAAGTGATGAGGCAAACACCATATTCGGGATTTTTCACTTGACGCGCAACCCTTTTTTGGAGGTTGGTCGCTTTGGATCTATCGGAAAGAATAAAGTTCGCTGCGTCCTGTACTTTGTCTGTCATTCCGAGAACGAAGCCGCTGCCGATCAAATCAGAAGCAAAAGACAATGATCGATTCTTTTTCCAATCCTCAATTTGGTCATCAATTGCAGTATCAGGATGGATATGCTTGGCTTCCGTGGAGATTGCCGAGCGTAGCTCTCCGAGAATAAGAGTCGTTTTAAAGTCTCGCAAACGCGGAATTACTTTCCGATTTTTGTCATTAAATTCTAAATTCATTAGGTAATTTCATTTTACTTTATCAAATAAGTTTCTTTCCGCTTTATATGCCAAGACATTTAATTTTGTGATAAACCTTTCGAGCGAAAAGTTATTTATACCCGCTGAGTTATTC
>JALYQJ010000434.1 GCA_030855875.1 Acidobacteriota bacterium | reverse complement strand
CGCGTTTCGGGCGGCGAAAATCTCGCTGCAAAAACTGATTCAAACATCGTCGGCGGAGAGATTATCGCCAATTTAATTGATGAAATTCCGATTCTCGCAGTTTTCGGAACGCAAATCGAAAACGGTCTGGAAATCCGCGACGCGGCGGAACTTCGCGTTAAAGAATCGGACAGAATCGCGGCGGTCGTCGAAAATTTGCGGCGAATGAACGCGAAGGTCGAGGAATTTCCCGACGGTTTAAAGGTTTATCAATCGGATTTGAAAGGCGCGAAAATCGAATCCTTCGGCGATCACCGGATTGCGATGGCTTTCTCGATTGCCGCGCTTTTTGCCGACGGCGAAACGGAAATCAGCGGCGCGGAATGCGCGGCGGTTTCGTTTCCCGAATTTTATGAAGTGTTGGATAAAATCGTAAAATAAAAGAATGATTAGCCACAAAAAAGCACAAAAAACACAAATAAATTAAACCGTAAATAGATAATGATGAACAAATCCTTTTTGATTTTTACTTTTGCGACTTTTGTGCTTTTTTGTGGCTAATTGCTAAAATCTTAAGCGGCAGTATTTGTCAGATTTTGATGGAAAACTCGAAACAAAAAATAGTTTTGACGGGCTTTATGGGCGTTGGCAAATCCAGCGTCGCGCGGCATCTCGCGTATCTGCTCGGATGCCAGCAGATTGATCTCGACGATTTTATTGTCAATCAGGAACGGCAGGAAATCGCGCAAATTCTGCAATCTGTCGGCGAACGACGGTTTCGCCAAATCGAAACGGAAAATCTGCGAAAACTTCTTCAGGCGAACGACGCGCCGATTCTTTCGCTCGGCGGAGGAACGTGGACGATTGCCGAAAATCGCCGGTTGATAAAAACTTATAATTTTACGAGCATCTGGCTCGAATCGAGTTTTGAACACTGCTGGCAAAACATCAAATTTTCAAAAAAGGAACGACCGCTCGCCAAAAACAAAACTGCGGCGCGTTTTCTCTTCGCCGAAAGAGAAAAAATTTATTGTTTGGCGGATTGGCATTTTATTGTCAGACCGGGGTTTACGTCGTTTGACACGGCGAAACTGATCGCCGAAGAAGTATTTTGTAAAATTTAACTGGTTTTTTTTTGGAAATCATTTAATATAACTTTACGTGACACGAATCAGTCGGAATTTTCTCAAATTTTTGAGAAATTTTTTTTGGGAATATGCCCGAAACTTAAATCTTGAAATTTAAGTTTTGCGGTTTTGATAAG
This sequence comes from Acidobacteriota bacterium, assembly GCA_030855875.1. Classification (GTDB taxonomy): domain Bacteria; phylum Acidobacteriota; class Blastocatellia; order Pyrinomonadales; family Pyrinomonadaceae; genus SXVE01. The sequence goes on along the minus strand of JALYQJ010000434.1, from coordinate 3,098 downwards.
GTAAAAAGAAACAGCTAAGTTCAGGAGGAACAGATGAAATTAAAAATTTTGGCTACGGTTAGTTTGGGCGCATTGGCGTTGCTCGGCGGCTGTCGCGGCACTGCTAACACTAATGTCGCAAATACAATGAATATGAACACGAATACGGCGGTTATGATGACACCGACACCGGTCGTGATGACGAATCAGTCGGCGGCGACCGATACGGTTTTAAAGGGGCAAATCGAAGCCGCTCTGAAAGCGAAAGGCTTTACCGGCGTAACGGTTGACACGACGACGACACCGGCGACACTGCGCGGAACTTATCCGAAAGGCAAACTCGCCGAAGTAGTTGCAGCAGCGCAGCAGGCAGCCGGCAAACCGGTTAAAAACGAAATGGCTGAAGCTAAATAAAACAGTTAAACAGTAAAGGAGGAAAAACAGATGGCTTTACAGGAAAAATACCAATCGTTGATTGATTTAGCGAATCAGTCGGGCATTTCAGGCTTAAACGTGACCGAAGGCGAAGGCTTCATTAAAATTGAAGGCACGGCACCGAGCGCGGAAATCAAACAGCAATTGTGGGACGAATATTCGCGTATTGATCCCGAATATCGCTCCGGCGATCTCGTTCTCGACGTGACCGCACCGGAAAACGCTTCGGCGACCGGCGGCGGCAGCGGTTCGAGTTACACGGTTCAGGCGGGCGACAGTCTGAGCAAAATCGGCTCGAAATATGGCGTTAGCTGGAAGGCAATCTTCGAAGCGAATCGTGATAAACTCGACGATCCAGACAAAATTCATCCCGGTCAGGAATTAACGATTCCGCAGTCGGCATAAAATTTTGTTGATTTTAATCAGATGCTTTGGTATGTTTGCTGACAGCAAACATACCAAAGCATTTTTTGATTTAAAGAGAGAAAATTATGCGGTTTTTTAAACTTTTGTTTTTGGTTTTCACTTTATCAATCGGTATTTCCGCTCAATCCCGCCAACAGGCTATCGAAAAATTCAACGATTTAAAAAATCAGGCTGAAATTCAGGAAAAAAGGATTCTGTCGCCCGACCCGGAAGATTTTGAAAAGGCAAAACAGGAAAACGTCGGCGTTTTCAGAATTCTGCCGCGTGAAATTTATGACAAAGGATTGTTCAGCACTCGCGGCGGCGGCGCGTATTATTCGTTTTACTTCAAGATTCCCGATTATGGTTACGGCTCAGACCTTTCGCTCGAACAAGGCAGGTTTTCAATCACAAATGCCGGCTTGCTGACCGATTTAGGTGAAGTTCCGTTAAGCGATGTTACAAAAGAATCTCAAAGCGCGGACGGGCTGATTAATTATCAAAAGATGAAAGATACGAATTCGGTTTATCAGGATTTTTCATCGTTTCGATATGAAGGACTGAAGTATAATGGGGTGGTTTTTACAAGCCATCTGCCCGCCGTCGCCGGACACACTTACGTTGTTCGTTCATTGCGGGAAGATTATTACGATGTTCTCGTGGCGTTCAAAGTCCTGCGAAAAGACGCTGACGGAAGTTTGGTGATTTTTTGGAAATTGCTCGAGCAGTTTGAAACGCCGAAACGGGAAGGTTCTCAAAAATCCCGATTAAGCGATGCGGAAATTCTCAAAAATACGCAGGGCTGGCTGCGGGCGGAATATTTTTCCGGCGTTCAGACTGAAGTGAATAACGGTGTAATCAGTTTACGGGGAACGATTACGAAAGATAAACTCGCTTACGCCGTTCAGCTCGCCAACGGTTCGGGCGCGACTAAAGTGCTGAATTTTCTTGCTGTAAAATAAACAAAAGCCTGTGTGATTTTATTCGCACAGGCTTTTTTATATTTTCGCAACGACCTCTTTACGACTTTTTATTAGGCGGCGCGGGCGGAACCGGCGGCGGCGGCGGCGGCGGCGCAATTTTATCGGTTCTATTTTTCCAAACGACTTCAATTGATTTGCTCACCTGCGGTTCGTCGCGCAGTTTTTTACCCTGCGCCATTTGCCATCGTTCAAACCACGAAATACCGTTTTCGTTTTCGACGTGCGCTTCCGGCGTTTGATACGCTTCATCTTTTAACGCTTCGCCCATCGAAACGAATTGATAGCCGCGATTTTCGATCATTCCGAAAAGCTCGTCCGCCGCGTCCGCGACCAAACGGCTCGGCGTTAAAACCATCGTTTGATTAATATCGCGCCCGAACATTTCCGCCGAATACGCTTCGTAATGGTCAAATATTTTCGTCATATAATCGAGAAATTCAGCGCGAACTTCCTGCATCTTATTCTTATCGTTATCGTTTCGCGCCGCGTCGTATGCGAAAGAATACATCCATTCGCTGTTATCAATCGTGTATTTGACCGAAGTCAAACCGCGCGAATCAAGCCAAATTTCATAGCGCGTTTGGTCTTCCACCGTTCGTCCGGTGTTCAAAAACGGGTAGCTGAAATATTTGAGCGTCAGATTTTTCTCCGCCAGAATTTCCTTGACGATCTTCTCATTACTTTCGGCGTTGGCAATGTAATCTTCGTCCGGCGTACTGACAAACCACATATGTTTATATCTGCCGATACCGACCTCAAGACCGGCATCGCGCCACATTCGGACGAGATTTGCGCGACTGGCAAACATTTTTTCGATCATTAATCGCTGTGATTTTAATTTTTCGTTCTGCGATCTTGATTTTTCGACAAGTAACCGCATTTGAGCGATCTCGGCGGAATTATAACGATTTTTTTCGGCGATGTAATTGCTAATTGAATTGGCGCGTGCAATTTGCCGCTCTATATTATTCTTAGTGATTTGATCCGTCGAAATGCTGCCGTCATTGACGAATCCGATTGCCGGAATGCGGCGCGACGTTAGTTTTTCGATCAATAAATGTGTCGTTTCATCATAGCTTTTGTCGGATTTTTCGCGGTAAGTTGTCGCGATTGAAACAAAACCGACTGCGATTTTTTTGTTTTTCATTTTCATCTGCCCGTTGACATCCGCGCCGGAATTCAGCGAAAATACGGTTAGCAAAACTGCCGGAATAATCAGCAAAGCCAAACCAGCCGACCAAGCGGAACCGCTTTGTTTTATTCCGGTATTTTTTCGTAAAATTTTTGTGATTCTCT
>JALYQJ010000421.1 GCA_030855875.1 Acidobacteriota bacterium | reverse complement strand
AATTACCGCCAACAAAACAACCGAAACCCGAAATACAAATCGCCGATTAATACTCATAACTTCCTTATAATTCCCCGTAAATCTTTCGATAAATTGATAACTGCAAAACGGAACGCGAACTAAAGTTGGCTGCTCCGCCGTCGAAAATCTTTTCAAACTAATTTTTGATTATAAAAATCATCTTGCCGGACAACAAAAAACATAAGCAGCAAAGTCGTAGCTAAACTATTCGGTTAATAGATACTATTATTACCGGCGGCTTGTTTTTTGTGTCAAGCAATTTTAGAGGTATATAAAGTATTATACTAGAGCAAATTCGCAGAAACTCAAAATTATTTTTCCGTTCCGGCAGTAAAAAGTTCCGGGTTCCGTCGGCGCGATGTTATAATTCGGTCGGCTTATTAAATTTAAGAGGTTTTGTAAATTTCACACGAATTGTGAAAATTCATTAAAAAGGGAAATGGCAAAAGATAAAAAGACGGCTAAAAAAGTTGCTAAAAAAGTTGCTAAAGTGTTAGAAGACTTAAAATTAGCAAAAGAATCTCAAATACAGAAACAGGATAAGCCGGTCTGGGATGCGGTCAAAACCAATCCGGCAAATAAGATCAGACCGTCGAAAAAACGCGGTTAACGAATCTTGAAAAGCACAAATTAAGCATTTTCACCGTCAATAAGTTTTTCGTCGCCGGTTGCGAAAATAATCGCGCCGATTGCCGCCGCAACAGTCACGATTGCCCCGAAAAAGTGAATAAGTTTGGCGACCAGAGAAGTTTTATCGAGCAGTCCGGTTTCGCTTAAAAGATAATTCCAATCGTGAAAACCGCCTTCGCTGCCCGTCAAACCGCCGGTCAAAACAAGCTGCATCACAACCGCGTCATTGGCGTAAACGAAAACATTTATAATACTCTGCCCGACCCAAAACGCGACAATCGCCGCCGAATAATATTTTTCATTCCAGACGAAATAACTGACAAACACCGCCGGAACAATGATTTGAAAAAGCGATCCGCCCGCAATCATTAAAAATTCGCCGAACGGACGAAAAAGCAGATGCCCGGTTTCGTGAATCGGCAAATCAACCAAGTCCAGAAAACTTCCCTGCAACGGGTCGTAAACAATCCACAAAAAATAGATGCTCAAAAGAGATGCGAAAACAGCTTTCGGATAATTAATGTGCATAAAGTTCAGAATTGTTTTTAAATTTACAAAGCGGATTTGTGGCGGGAATCGCTGCGGCTTCATCCGCAACTTCTGAACATTATAACCTATTTTTCAATTATTGATTTAACTTTTTTGCTGTAAAATTCCTTTTCGGTTATCGCGTATTGAACCAATTCGCGGTCGTAAAATTCGCCGGTTTTGACGAATTTCATTCCCAATTTTTCCATCACGCGGCGCGAAGCCGTATTTTCCGGCTCGGCGACGGCGGTTATTTTATCGGGTTTAATATTTTCAAAAGCGTATTCGAGAAAAATCTCGGCGGCTTCGGTGGCGTAACCGCGATTCCAAAACTGTTTCGCAATCGCGTAGCCGACTTCGAGTTCGTTAGTTTCCGCCAAACGCCAAACGCCGCACCAGCCTAAAAACTTTTCGCTCGTCGTTTCAAAAACGCCGCAAAATCCGATCTTCTCAGTTTCCCAACGACTTGAAACCAGCCGAATCCAATTTTCGGTCTCGGCGCGATTCTGTGGTTGGCGAATAAAACGCATCACGTCTTTATCGCTTCGCATCCGGTAAATCGCGTCTGCATCAGTCTTTTTCAGCGGGCGCAAAAATAATCTTTTGGTTTCAAGCATAAACACAATTACGAATTTCAAATTACGAATTAAGAATTAAAGAAAATAATTTCCGGCTTTCGTGATTCGTAATATGAAATTCGTAATTCGTAATTTCATATCAAATGCACGAGCAATCCGTCTTTTAGTTTCGGCTCGAACCAGGTTGATTTCGGCGGCATAATTTCGCCCATATCCGAAACGGCGAAAAGATCGTCCATCGTCGTCGGAAACATCGAAAAAGCGACTTTCGCGTTTCCTTCATCAACCATTTTTTCCAGTTCTTCCGTGCCGCGTGCGCCGCCGACAAAAGCGATTCGCGTGTCGGTGCGCGGGTCGTCAATATCGAGAATCGGCTGCAAAATATAATTCTGCAAAATGCTGACATCCAAATTTTCAATCGCGTCCGGTTCGCCGGGAAAATTGACGGCGAACCGCAGATGAAACCATTTGCCGCCGAGATATAGACAGAAATTTCCTCTTTCGGAAGGCTCTTTTTCGGCGGTTTCCGTAACGACGAAATTTTCGCCGATTCGCTCGAAAAACTCCGCTTCCGTCAATCCGTTCAAATCTTTGACGACGCGGTTATAAGCCAAAATCCGTAAATCTTCCGACGGAAAAACTCCGGCGACGACAAAGTTATAATCTTCCGCGCCGCTGTGTTCCGCGTTTTGCGCGATAAGTTTTTTTCGCGCCAGATTCGCGCTTTCGATCCGGTGATGACCGTCGGCGACATAGAGCGTGGGAACTTTCGCGAAAGCATCGGTCAAATCATCGGTCAGCAAAACGCGCCAGACGATTTGCCGAACGCCTTGCGGACACGGAAAATCATAAATCGGCTTGGTGTTCGTGATTTCGGAAATCAATTTTCGGATGCGGTCGGTGTTGCGAAAGGCGAGAAAAATCAAGCCGGTTTGCGCCCGCACCGCAAGCATATGTGCCGTGCGGTCTTCGACTTTATCGGGGCGCGTTTTTTCGTGTTTTTTGATTAAACCGAGTTCGTATTCGTCCAAAGAACAACACGCGACGATGCCGGTTTGCGAATGCGTTTCGGCTGTCAGACGATAAATGTAAAGGCACGGTTCGGCTTCGCAAGCGAAAATCTCATCGTCAATAAATTTTTGCAGATTTTCCTTTGCTTTGGCAAAAATTTCTTCGACGCTCGGATTCGCGCCTTCTGCGAATTCGGCTTCCGGTCTGGTTACGCGCAGAAAATTTAACGGGTTTTTTCTGATATATTCACGCGCTTCGTCGTCGTAAACAACGTCATACGGCACACACGCCGTCATTTTCGCCTTTTCGGGAACAGGGCGCAATGCGCGAAACGGTTTGATAATTGACACTAAAATTCTCCTTAAAATTAACAGTCGGAGCGCGGAAACTTAGGTGCGCGCTTTGCCAAACGACTCAATTATTTGTTGATCGCAGAGTTGGATTTCGGTTTGTTTGCCGCGTTATTCGCTGCGTTATCAGCGTTGGGCGGCGGCGCGGTCACGGGCGGTTTGTTCATTTCCTCGTTCGCTCTTTTCATTATGCCATCCATAAATTTGTCGAGCGCGATTTTCCAGATTCCGTCTTCTTTAACGAACGGCAGTATTTCCCATCCGTTCGTCGCGGTGTCTTTTACTTCAATCGTTGCCGTATCGCCCGTAATTTTTTCATTGCGCGTTTCGGGCAGTTCCTGAAACGGTGCGCCCTCGTCTTTTTTCAAAAGCTCGTCAATCGTCGTATTTTGCTCTTTCGCCGACTTTTCAAGCAAAGCGAGTGTGCCTTTGGAAACTAATTTTTTGGTAGTTTCAATATCTTTTGTCTTCGAGGCTTCGTTCAAAGCCTTCATCGTTTCGGTCGGACTCATCGTTTTTTGCGCCGCCTGACAAGCCGTAAAAATGGTTGCCGACAAAATCAAAATTATAATTTTGTATCTCTTCATAAAATTTCTATGTTAAATAACCCGACGGTCACATCTAGGATTTAATTCTTCCAATCCAAAATCCAAAAATGTAAAATCCAAAATCGTTAAGGTTGTTTGCCTTGATTGATAATGTCATCTATTTTCTGATTATTTTGTTCGACTTCCTGCATCATTTGATTGGCGAAACCTTGCTTGTCAATTTTCCAGATGCCTTCTTCTTTGACAAACGGGACGGTTTCCCACGCACCAAATGAATTTTGCACTTCGAGAGTTGCTTTATCGCCTTCGATTTTTTCATTACGATATTTGACGGATGTTTGAGATTCGCTGAACAATGTTTCGCGTTTTATTATGTCATCCAAATTCGCATTTTGTGCTTTGGCTTCCTGTTCATGCATTTTCATTGAAGCAGCGGAAAGCAAATCTTTCATCGTCGTCGTATCTTTTTGTTTGATAGCTTTGGTATAAGCTACAAAAGTTTCAAATGGCGTTGAAGTTTTTCGTTCGCCGCCGCAGGAAATCAAAAACAGCGAGAACGTGAAGATAAATGTGAAAATTATAATTTTTAACCGAAAATACATTACTTTTGTCTGAACCAATCGTTATACTTTAAAAAAATAAAGTATAACCTAAAACAAAGGAGCGAAAAAACGATTGGAACGCAAAAAATTATCCGCCGAAGAAATTGAAACGCATTTGTCCGGCTTAAACGATTGGACGGTCGGCAACGATAAACTGTCGAAAAAATTCGAGTTCGCAAATTTCACCGAAAGTCTAAAATTCGTGAATCGAGTCGGCGAAATCGCTGAACGCCTCGACCATCACCCGGATGTTTTGTTCGGCTGGGGCTACGCCGAATTTTTCATCACAACGCACGACGCGGGCGGAATTACGGCTCGGGATTTTGATTTGGCGCGGGCGATTGACCATTTCTAGCGTTTATTACAGGAGGAAAAACAGGAGGAAAATATGTCCGAAGAAAATTTTGATTTCGCGCCAGCCGGCGCACGGGAAATGGACGAGGAAACTTATGAAATGATTCAGCAATTGTTTCAGCTCGTCCGAACAGGTGATGCAGCGCGGTTAAAGGGACTTTTCGAGAAAGGATTCGACGCGCCGAACATTCGTGATGGTAAAGGCAACAGCCTTTTGATGTTGGCGAGTTACAACGGTCAGCTTGAAATGACGCGCGTATTGCTCGAACACGGCGGCGATCCGCAGCTTGCCAACGATATGGGGCAAATTCCGCTTGCCGGCGCGGCTTTCAAAGGCAACACGGAAATGGTAAAACTTTTAATCGAACACGGCGCGGACGTTAACGCACGGATGCCCGACGGCAAAACGCCGCTGATGTTCGCCGCGATGTTCAATCGTCTGGAAATTATTGATTTGCTTTTAGAAAACGGTGCGGACGCTTCCGCGAAGGCAAGCGACGGTTCGACGGCACTCAGCCTGACGCAAATGATGGGCGCGGAAGACGCTCGGACGCATCTCGAAAAACTTGGTTTTAATTCATCTCATTAATTATTTTAATTCTCAAGATGCACAGTTGCCGCAGCCGTATAAAATAAAAAACTCCTGGAATTCCAGGAGTTTTTTTGAATTTTAAATTTAAAATCTTAAATTCCGTCCACAACAGCATTCAGCGTAGCAGAAGGTCTCATCGCGGCGTAAGTCTTTTCAGAACTTGGCTGATAATAGCCGCCGACATCTTGTGATTTTCCTTGGAAGATAGTTAATTAAAACCCTTAAAATGAAAATTTCCGGCATCCATCACTATTTTTCATAAGTAGGTAATTGTACGAAACTCATTAGAAGTTCTTGTCCTTATCAACCCACGGTCGGTGATCTTTTTTACGACCTGCCTTTCCGTCCAATTTCCGAACCGATCGAACTTTTTGTAGTCATATGTTTCTACTTCCTTATCTGTATCGTCGTACCACCAGAATTCATACTTGAGGTTATTTCCATTCTTATCAAGTTGCCGACGTTTCGTGCTATTTAATTTTCCATCGGCTCCAAACCATTTCTCTTCCATCACATCATCTTTATATGTGAAGGTATAAATGCCACTTAGTTTACCCCGATTGTTGTATTCTTTACGCTCAATAAGCCTTTTAGAATCATCGTATTTATATTCGTATCTATCCTCATATCTCGGGTCTGGAGGCGGCAATTTAATGTTGCCTTGTCCGGCAGCAGTGATACGCAAAGTTGTGTCGTAGTCGATTTCTTCCGAGTCGGAAACCCGTGATCCCCCGACAAATCCATATATCCTAACTGATGTCGGATAACCCTCATCCTGAAACCAGAAACTTTTCAATAAATTCCCCTCTTTGTCATAAGTTTCATCAGACATAATTCGACGAACTCCGGTTCCGACCAGAATCGGCACATCTTCTGCCTCTAGCCTTACTGATTTAACAAGTCCTTTGAGATTATTGTGTGCGGCATCGGTTTGTGTAAGTTTTATAGTGGGCGATTGTGGAAGAGATTTTTGTGTCGCCATTTCCATTCTTTTCTCAACAGTTTCCTTGACTGAAAAGTATTTGACCGAGTTAAAGAGTTTTAGTGATTCCTCAATTCCGCGAGCATCATCAGCGCCGGCAATGAAGATCAGTACCTGATTACCTTCGAGAATGTATTTTATGCGCCGTCGGAAATCATTTTTTGTCTCGAATTCATATATTTCCTTTCCGCTGACAGTGGTAGTGGGAAGAGAGACAAATTCTGAGGAATCTGTTAAATAAGCCTTGGTCATTGAATTTAATGATGAGATAAGCTCATCTTTTTTCATTTTCCTAGGCGGATCGTCTAAATCAATGCAGCCTATATCATATGTCACTAAATCCGACGTAAATCGGTTTATTGTCCCCTGTCCAAGTTCACGATAGGGCGAATAGCCGATCGAAGTTGACATTGTGAACTTACCCGGAAATGGAAAGTGAAAGCCGCAACCGATATGCTCAAAGTTTTCTGGAGGTTTTATGGGTTTTTGTGAGCTTCCGATTCCTATTTGCCCGAACGAATCACAAATTAAAAATATTGTCAGGATAGCAACTAAGAGTATTTTTGTTAGAGTTTTCATAATACTATTGCAATTCATATTCTTTCCGAGATAAAAAATTAATGTGCTAAATTCCGTCCACAATTGCATTCAGCGTGGCAGAAGGTCTCATCGCGACGTAAGTCTTTTCGGAACTTGGGTGATAATAGCCGCCGACATCTTGTGATTTTCCTTGCGCTCCAATCAATTCTTCATTAATTTTTGCTTCGTTTTCCTTCATTTCTTTGGCAATCGGTGCAAATTTAGAAGCAATCTCAGAATCCGATGTTTGATTTGCCAAACTTTCCGCCCAATACATTGCCAAATAGAAATGAGAACCACGGTTATC
>JALYQJ010000420.1 GCA_030855875.1 Acidobacteriota bacterium | reverse complement strand
CCCACCCAAATTCCCGTATTCATCTGAAATTGCCCGCGCGAAAGTTGTGTGGTCAAAACTTTTGAATCAATTGTTTCGATTTGAATATTTAATCCAACTTCTTTTAATGAGTTTTGAATAGCTTGCGAGTATTGATTGACCGCATTATTTCCGGCAGAAAACTTAAAAACTATCGGTTCATTTTGATAACCTGCTTCCTGAAGTAACTGTTTTGCTTTTTGAGGGTCGTAATTATATTGTGTTCCCGCATAATAAGCCCACGATTTTACGGGTAAAACAGAAGAAGCGATAGTTGCCTGACCTAATAAAAGGTCGTTGATAATTTTTTCGCGGTCAATCGAATAGGCGATTGCCTGACGAACTTTTACATTCTCAATTATCGGGGATTGCGTATTAAATCCTATGTATTGAATGTTTGAACCATCGAATTGCTCGACCTTTAAAGTCGGATTCAGACCGAGGGATTTCAAACTGTCGGGTGAAAGGTTGGTCGGAAGTGGAGCTATATCAACATTTCCGCTTTGCAGTTCGGCTTGCAGAGAATTTGCGTCGGCGACGGTTTTGACGCGCAATTTTTGAATTTTAGGCGCACCGTCCCAATATTCTGAATTTGCTTGAAGTTCAACGATGTCTTGAGATTGGTCAAAATTGACGAATTTAAATGCACCCGAACCGATTGGCGACGTTTTCTGCTGTGCGATTGTGCCTTCGGGAATAATCGGGATTGCTACTAAATTCGATAAAAGTTGATTTTTTAGTGCTGGACGGCTGATGTTAAAAACGGCGGTTTTTGCGTCGGGCGTTTCGATTGAAGTAATGTGCGGGACTCTGCTGCCTTCAACCGTGTCGAAAAACGCGCCTGATTTGAAACCGCCGGATTTGAACAATTCATCGAAAGTATATTTCACGTCGGCGGAAGTAAAATCTTTGCCGTTATGAAATTTTACGTTATCGCGCAATTTAAAGGTAATGGCTTTGCCGTCGGGTGAGGTCTCGATAGCTCCAGCCAATTCACCGACGTAATCAAAATTTTCGTCTTTTTTAACCAGAGAATTAAAAATCAAAGTGCGAACGCGGTCGGCGGCGGCATCGGAACCCGTCGAGGTCAGAGTGTCGAGCGTCGAAAATTTCTCGGAAAGAGCAACCGTCACGAATTCGTTGTTTCGTTCACGACAGGAAAGCGAAAATATAAAACTTGTAATTACTAAAGCGAAAAATAAGGCGAAAAAAAAGCGGTGCAAAATATTTATCCTCCGTGGTTGTTTTTAACTGTTTTGTCTAATTCGGCAATTTCTGCGGAAAGACTCTGCAAACGGGATGAATCAAATGGAAGAGGTTCGGTCAACAGTTTTTTGGATGCGAAAATTCTGTTCAGCGATTCATTAATTCGCTCTTCGGAAATTTCACCGTCGGAAACCGCCTGTCTGATTGATGCGTAGCCTTCGCGGATGCTTTCGGGATTGGCGCAGATCGTCAGCATATCTTCTCCGGCGGCGATAGCGAGTTTGCAGGCATCGCCGACTCCGTAATTTTTCAAAATCGCGCCCATTTCCAAATCGTCGGTTAAAACCAAACCTTTAAAACCGAGTTTGTCCCGAAGTAGTTTGGTCACGAAATTAAAACTCAATGAAGAGGGCAGAAGTTTGCCATTTTGGTCGGATTCCTGCAAGTCGGTTTGGGGGTAAGCGGCGTGCGCGACCATCACGGCGTGAACGTCGCCGGTTTTGATAAATTCACGATAAGGAAACAAATCCGTGTCGTAAAATTCGCTTTCCGAAACGAAAACCGACGGCAGAGTCTCGTGCGAATCTATTACCGACGCACCCAATCCGGGAAAATGTTTTAAACAGCCGAGACAGCCGGTTTCCTGCAATTTGAGCAGATAGCCTTCGGTCAAATCAAAGGATTCTTCGGCGGTTTGTCCGAATGCGCGTGAGTATAAACCGTTGGAATAACTTCTGCGTTTTTCGTCAATAATATCTACAACCGGCGCGAAATTCATATTGAAACCCAAAATTCGCAGTGTGTTTGCCGTGATTTGCGCCAGATTTTTGGCATCTTCAACTGTTTTTAGCGAACTCGCCGCCGGCATCGGCGTAAGAATACGGCGCAAACGGTCAACTAATCCGCCTTCTTGATCAATACTCAAAAAAGGTTCGATTGGCAATTTTTCCCGAATATCATCGGTTAGTTGGCGGGTTTGTTCAAGTTCTTGAATATTGCGGGCAAAAAGACAAACACCGCCCGGAGAAATTTCTTCCAATAAACGTCTGGTCGTCGCGTCAATTTGTGTGTCGGGAAGCCCAATAAAAAACAATTGTCCGATTTTTTGCTCAACGGGGAGTGAGAGCAGATTGTTTTGATCCATAAAATCTCGGTCGAATTCTATCAAAGTTAAAGTGTTTTATAAAGCGTCGGCTGGCAGACGGTTAAAGTAAATTATAAAGCCGAATGCCTTACGAAATATATCAGACAATTCTGTTTTTCAAGTTTTGCAGAAAAAGTTTCGCTTCTTCAGGCGTTAATTTTTGCAGTTCGGCGGTTCGTAAATCGTCAAGAACATTTTCATTATTGATAGCAAAAAGCGAAAACTGCGCCACCAATTTACTCTTTCCTTGCCGGTTTATCGCAGATTCCAATCCGGTATTATTTTGCTGTTTGTCGGAAAAAACCGCCAGTTCGTATTTCTCCAATTTCGCCAGAACATCCTTCGCCCGTTCGATAACTTTTTGCGGCAATCCGGCTAGTTTGGCGACGGCGATGCCGTAAGATTTCGAGGCTTTTCCCTTTATCAATTTATGGAGAAAAACGACTTCGCCGTCTTTTTCGGTCGCCGTGATTTGGTAATTTTTTGCGCCGGGAAGATTTTCGGCGAGTTCGGTCAATTCGTGATAATGCGTGGCAAAGAGCGTTTTCGCCGAATGTTCGGGCGAATTATGAAGATATTCGGAAACCGCCCACGCTATCGAAAGTCCGTCGAAAGTCGAAGTTCCGCGCCCGATTTCGTCGAGTAAAATCAGACTTCGCGGTGTCGCGTTATGCAGAATCGAAGCCGTTTCCGTCATTTCAACCATAAACGTCGAACGCCCGGAAGCTAAATCGTCGGATGCGCCGACGCGCGTCCAAATCCGGTCTAAAATCGGCAAACGGGCGGATTCAGCCGGAACGAAGGAACCGATTTGAGCGAGGATTTGTATGATTGCAATCTGACGCAAAATAGTGGATTTGCCGCCCATATTCGCGCCGGTAATAATCAAAAGCCGGTCGGTCGAATTGTTCATATAAAGATCGTTCGGAACAAATGAACCGCCGGAATATTTCTCGACAATCGGGTGTCTACCGTTTTTTATTTCGATTTCGTCCGAGTCGTGCAGTGTCGGGCAAACGAAATTGTAACGGGCGGCGACTTGCGCGAGCGATGCCAGCGCGTCGAGCGTTGCCAGAGCGCGGGCGGTTGATTGAAGTTTCGCGGTTTCTTCACGAACCTGAGCGCGGATGTTTTTATAAATATCGAGTTCGATTTCGCAGATTCTTTCTTCCGC
>JALYQJ010000389.1 GCA_030855875.1 Acidobacteriota bacterium | reverse complement strand
CATTACGGCGGTATTTTTACGACCTCGATTGTGCCGTATAAATCCAAAGAGAGAAAGGAACTTGAAAAGTTAAACAAGAAACTTTTGAAAGCCTTTAAATACGAGCGCGGCATCGCTCACGCCGAATTTTTGCAGTGCGCCGCCACCGGCAAATTTTATCTTCTGGAAGTCGCGGCGCGTGTCGGGGGCGCGTATATCGCCAATGTTTTGGAACAAGCCTGCGGTTTCAATCTCTGGCGCGAATGGGCGCGGCTCGAAACGGCGACCGAAAAAAATCCGTATAAACTGCCGAAAACCCGTCAGGATTACGCCGGAATCACGCTCTGTCTGTCAAAAGACGAAAAGCCGGACACGACGCACTACGAAGATGCGGAAATCGTCTACCGCGTAAAAAAACCGAAGCACGTCGGACTGATTTTCTACGCGCAGAAACAGGAAAGAATCAACGAACTTCTAAAAGTTTATACGGAAAAAATCACGCGCGATTTTCTCGCGGTTGCGCCCGTCAAGGAAAGATACGACGATTAATTTATGCCGGTTAGTTACGAAAATCGAAAAGGCGACAAGCATTACGTCAAAGCGGTAAAAACCAAAAAGGGCGGAACAAGATATTACATCGTCAAAAATAATCAAAATCCCGACGAGTTAATCAACGAAGTTCCGCCGGGTTTTGAGTTTTACGAAATTCCCTTCGACGCGCAGGTGACGTTCCGCAAAATCGTAAAGATCAATATTACCGATGAAGAATTTTCAATTTTAGATTCGGTTATGAAGCATCATAAAACCGTCAAAGATTATATTATTGAAAAAGAAAAAGACGCTTTGCTAATTTATATTTCGGATTATGACGAAGAGTTACGTTCGATGTTAGGCAAAAAACAGTTTGCACAAATCCAAAAATATGACGAAAAAATGCGCTTTGAAAAAGGTGAAAACGGCGGATTTCACGCGCAGAGATTTTGTTTTATCAGCAAATTTTACGGCTGGATTACGATGGAAACCGGCGATGATTTAAAGTATTTGGCTGAAAAATACTGCTATCACATTGATAAAGAAACTCTTCTCAATTTTTGGATTGAAGGCGAAGAAGAACCTGAAATGATTTTAGTCGGCGAATTTTCAGACGTTCCTGTTTATGGCTTTAAATAAAAACAAATCTCAAACACAAACACCCGAAATTTTAGATCATCAATTAAACGAATTTTTCCCCGAACTTCTCGAATTTGAATCAATCGAAGAAACCGAAAAATCCGCCGTTTACGAGAAAATCAAACCGCAGGTCGAGCGAATCTTAAACGCGGTCGTGCAGGAAAATTTCGCGCCTGAATTTGTCGCCGATTCCGAAACGATTCGCGCTCTGGCGTGGAACATCGAACGCGGCAGTCGTTTTGAGGGAATCGCCGCCGCGCTCAAAAATCACCCGGATTTGAAGGACAAAGATTTGCTACTTTTGACCGAACTCGATTACGGAATGGCGCGAAGCAAAAATCGTTTTGTCGCGCGTGAATTAGCCGTCGAATTAAAATTGAATTATGCGTTCGCGCCGGTTTATATCGCGCTGCAAAAGGGAAGCGGCGTTGAAGAATTTGCGGCGGGCGAAAACACGAAATCGCTTCACGGATTGGCGATGTTTTCCAAATATCCGATAAACAATGCTTACGCCGTCGCGCTGCCGAACGGCAAAGACAAAATGTTCGGCAAGGAAAAACGGCTCGGTTATCTTCGTGCGCTCGTCGCCGACATCGCGCATCCGCGCGGCGATTTTCGCGCCGTTACCGTTCATCTCGACGCACATTCTTCCCGAAAACACCGGCAGCTACAGATGCGAATCGTGCTTGAACATCTGGAAACCTTGCCGAAATTGCCGACCGTTATCGGCGGCGATTGGAACACGACGACTTACAATGCACAAAGCGCGAACCGCGCGATTGCCGGTTATTTTCGGCGCGTTTTAATGGGCGTGAAAACCGTCGTCAAAAATCACTATCCGCATCCCGACCGCTATTTTGAAAAAGGTTTGTTCGCCGAACTCGAAAAGCGCGGTTACGATTACGAAAAATTAAACGAAACCGGCACGGGAACTCTGCATTACGATATGGAAAACGCGGCGTATAACACGAATTTGCGCGATTGGGTTCCCGAATGGTGTTTTCCGTTTATCTTTTGGGCGGCGCGTCGCGCGGGCGGTCGCGTCTCGGCGCGGCTCGATTGGTTTGCCGGAAGGGAAATCGAAGTCAAAGGAAAACCGAAAACAATCGGCGATTTAAAGGATGCCGAAAACATCGCGCTCTCCGACCACGACGCGATTACGCTGGATTTTGTTCAATCGAAAAAGATATAGCTGTAAATTTTGTGTTCCTTATTTCATTCGGCAGGCTAATTTCTCTTTTGCATCTAATTATGGTTAAATTTCTCAAGGAGAAAATATAAATGTCAGAAGTCGCTTTTTGTCAGACCATCAGTTACAACGCCGATAATTTTGAATACGAAGCCGTATCGCAGGAAAACGGCAACGCCACCGTCATCAAATTTCCGATTGA
>JALYQJ010000382.1 GCA_030855875.1 Acidobacteriota bacterium | reverse complement strand
CTGCTGAATCGTTACTTTTTTGGCGTTTTCGTCCGCGATTTCTGGAATGAATTTGCCGATGGTGTCGTTCAGGCGTAGTTTTCCCTGTTCGACGAGAATCATCACGCTCGTCGCCGTCGCAATAGGTTTGGTCAATGAAGCGACATCGAAAATCGTGTCAATTGTCATCTTTTCAACCGCCGGAACAAGTGCGCGATTGCCGAACGCTTTGCGATAAACGATTTTTCCTTTGTGTCCGATGACGACGACCGCGCCCGGAAGTTTTTTGTCGGCGATGTCTTTATTTACCAAAGCATCAATTTGATTCAGCTTTTCGGCGGACATCCCGACCGTGTTCGGCGCGGCGATTGGCAAACCTTGCGCTTTCGCAAAGGCAAAAGGCAAAAGGCAAAAGGCAAAAATTGAAACACAATTAACGATTAACGATTGATGGTTTATTACTTTCATTAAACTTTTTCCGAATAATTTAGAATTTTTTCTCGAAGCCAGGAATTGACGATTGCGTCCGAAGGCAGATGCTCGCGTCTGGAAATTTCGGAAAGTTTCGCAGCGAGTTCTTCGTCAACAGCGACGAAATAAGTTTGCTTTTTGATGTTCACCGCAAAATCAGCTTCCGGCATATTTTCCAGATAATCGCCCATATCGTTTTCGTCAAAAAAATCAGTCAACTCTTCGAGCGAATCGAATTTCGGCATCTGCTTTTGATTATTTTCGGTCATACATTTTTCTTTCCCTGTGCGCCATATCTCTGGCACTCAAAATCAACGCTTCTTTCGTTAACTTGTAGATGAATAAAACGGTTAAATATCTGCCGCCGACAGTTTGACCAAGTGCCATATAAACATTTTCGTCTTTTCGTTCGCCTTTTTCAACGAATCTGAATTTTGGCTTTCCGGTAAAAATTTCTTCGACTTCATTTGTTTCAATCTGATGTTTGAATGCCAATTTGTCAACGATTTGATTGATCCAGATAATACCTTCGATATTCATAGACGCTTTTTGTTTCGCTGCTATTTTCCGAACAAACAAAAGCTATTTCCCTTTTGCCGCTTTCAATCCCTTCTCTCGTTCGACAAAACTTTCCTTGCAAAACCTGACGAATTCTTTGGCAATCGGCGAATAATAACCGCCGCGAAGCCGCGCCAAACCCAAATCCCATTTAATTTCCGCGCCTTCGATAAACCACGAAATCAATTTTCCGGCTTTTATTTCAGCCGAAACGGTTTTTACTCCGGCGATGCCGACGCCCATATTGTTTTCGACCATTTGATTGATCGCTTCCTGTCTGGATAATTCCATTACGACGTTCGGGCGAACACTTGCCGCCGCGAAAAAGTCGTCAATCATCCGGCGCGTATTGCCGCCTTTTTCGCCGAGAATCAGATTTTCTCCGGCAAGCTGCGCCGCGCTGATTAGTTTTTCTTTAGCCAGCGGGTGATTCGGATTGGCGATGGCGACGATTTCGTCGCTGAAAAGCAGTTCGGTTTGCAGATTCGAGTTTTCGACCGGCAAGGAAACGAACGCGATGTCGAGTTCGCCGTGCATAATTCTTTCGCCGAGCGTCTGACTTGTGCCGGAGATGACCGTCAGATCGGCGCGGTGAAATCTGTCTTTTAGCTTTTGCAGAATTTTCGGCAACTGCTGCGTCGCAAACATCGCCGATGCCGAACCGATTCGCAATCGTCCGTGTTCGGCTCCGGCGAGTTCGGCGATTTCGGCAATCGCGGTGTCGTGTTCGCGCAATATTCTTCTGGCGCGACCGAGCAGATGTTCGCCGGCTTCGGTCAAAATCACGCGGCGCGGCGTTCTGGTGAAAACCGGAAGCCCGACTTCATCTTCGAGCTGGCGAATCTGCATCGAGATCGCCGCCTGCGTGATATTCGTCAGCCGCGCTCCTGCCGTAAAAGTTTTCGCTTCGGCAATCGCTAAAAACGCTTTTAATTGTCTTATTTCCATTTGGTTTGGTGATTAATCTCGGTTGAACGGGAGAATCGAATTTCAACTTGCAATTAAAATATCTTATTGACTTTATAAAATCTTTTAGGATTGATTATAAGTCAAGTCAGGATAAGATAGAAAAGGTTTTTTTTTCAGAAAAATATATCTTAATGCGGAAAAATGCAAAAAACAAAGTTCTGCGCCTGAGTTTTCCAAATCTTTTTCTCGGCGCGGACGGCGGCGGAACAAAAACCCATATCGTTTTGATGAATGATGCGCGTGAAACGGTTTGCGAAGGATTCGCCGGAGCTTCAAATCCTCTGCGCGTCGGCGTTGAAGTGGCGGTCGGAAATATTATCAAAGCGATTGACAATGCTTGCGACGCGGGCAACCGCAGCCGCGACGATATTGTTTCGGCAACTCTCGGACTGGCTGGCGTTCGCCGCGCGGACATCCGGCGGATTGTGCTGCAAAGTTTCAAAAACCGGCTTCCGGTCAATAAAGTTAAAGTTATCACCGATGCCGAAATCGCTCTTTACGGCACGACGCTCGGCAAATCCGGTCTGGTGGTAATTGCCGGAACCGGCTCGATTTGTATCGGTCAGGATGAAAACGGAAAAAAAGCGACCGCCGGCGGTTGGGGACCGATTGCCGGAGACGAAGGCGGCGGCGCGGGAATCGCCAAACGCGCTTTGCAGGCAATCGCCAAGGCTTCGGACGGTCGCGCTAAACCGACGATGCTCAGTCGCGTCGCCGCAAAATATTTTCGGACGGCGAAAAGCGAAGATTTAATCGTGGCGATTTATTCGCCGCAAACCGACAACGCCAAAATCGCCGGTTTTGCGCGTGATGTCGTCGAAACCGCGCAAAAAGGTGATGAAATCGCTCTCGAAATCTTGAATGAAGCCGGTTTCGAACTCGGTTTGTCGGCTTCGGCAGTAATAGAACAACTGAACTTGCAGAAAAAAAAATTTCCGATTGGCTGTGTCGGCAGTATTTTCAACGCGGGCGAATTGCTAACCCGTCCGATGCTTAAAATAATCCGGCAAACCGCGCCGAAAGCCTTTCTGACAACACCGCAGCTTTTTCCGGCGGAAGCGGCGGCGCATCTGGCTTTCGAGAATTCATCGAACGGCGCGAAATATTGAGTCTGTAATCTTCCGAACCAAAGAATATTTTTTCGTGTTGTATTATTACTGAAGAAAATTAAAATTTAAGAGAGGTTTTTTATGGAAAGTAGAGCAAAATTATTCGGTCACGCGATTCATCCGGTTTTGATTGTGTTTCCGCTCGGACTTCTGGCAACCGGCGTTGTTTTCGACGCGATTTACTTGATTTGGGGAAATCCGACAATGGCGACGGTCGCGCATTATATGATTCTCGCCGGAATTATCGGCGGATTTCTCGCCGCGCCGCCGGGCTGGATTGATTGGTTTGCGATTCCGTCCGGCACACGCGCCAAATCCGTCGGATTGATTCACGGACTCGGCAACAATCTCGTTCTCTTGTTATTTATCGCAAGTTGGTGGCTTCGCCGCGACGCGCCCGAAACGCCCGAAATGATTGCCAGCGTTCTTTCGTTTGCGGGAGCGGGTTTAGCTTTGATAACCGGATGGCTCGGCGGCGAACTGGTCGAAAGATTGGGTGTCGGAGTTGACGACGGGGCGCATCTCGACGCGCCGAATTCTCTGACAAACAAATCGGTGAGCGATAAGGTTTAATTTTTTATAAAAACCCGCTAAAGATTAAGTTAAAAAACAAAAGCCGAATCGGAAAGATTTCGGCTTTTTCATTTTTTCATTTATTGTATTATTTGAATTTCTTAACGCGATCACAAAATCCATAAGAA
>JALYQJ010000373.1 GCA_030855875.1 Acidobacteriota bacterium | reverse complement strand
TCTTCCCAAAGATTCCAACTCGGTTTCGGCAAATCGAGTTCGTCGTGTCGAAAATTCACCATAAAATCGGCGCACTTAATAATCAGCGGACGATACAGGCGGCGGACGAATTCGATGTCGCGGAATTTGTCGTAATGTTCCCACAAAGCCCAGATGACGAGCGCGGTTTCGTCTTCCTGAATCGGCACAAGCTGTTTTTTCCCGAAAGTGTCCCAAGCGGCGTGCCAGCCGGAAGCAACCGTTCCGTCCGGGTTATATTTTTGCAGAAAATAACCGTCGCGGTGAACTATTCGCTCACAAAACTCAAAAAATTTCCGGGTCAGAAAAGGATAACCGGCGAGATCGAGCGCGTGGGCGACGAGTGCGCCGTCGCGCGTCCAGAGATAGCTGTAATGGTCGGTCGCGCGTTCGGTCACGTCTGAATCGTTCGCCGCCAAAATCGCGCCGTGATTGTCAATCTGTGTGCGGATTATCAAAAGCGAACGCTTGTAAAGTGCGACGATTTCGGGCGGTAAATCGGCGTAATTCGTATCGTTTTTGTTGACCCACGCCCGCCAGTAATTTTCCGTGTATTTCAGATAAATTTCGGGCGTTTGTTTGCGAACGATCGCGTTTAATTCGGAAACTTCCGGGCGCGATTTTCCGGCGCAAATCCAATAATAAAATTCCTGTGTGCTTTGCGCTCCGATTGCCAGATTGATTTGAACGGTCGAATCTACCGAACCTTCGGTAATCGCGCCGCCGTTTAAATGTCCGTCTTCGGCATCGCGCCAAGTTCCTTCCTGATCGCGGAAAGCCTTGCGCCCGGTCGAAAAAGCGTCGAAATGCGGTTCGGAATTGATTAAAAAATAGCGGTCTTTTTTGTAATGAACGAGCGCGAAATTTTCCGGGTCGTAAAACGCCGTGTCGCCGATTTTGTTTTCCGAAATGCGAAAATCGTGATGCAGAAAAACGCGAACTTCGCGCGGTTTGTCGAGCAGATTCGAGACGCGGACGCGCCGCAGAAAAATATTTTCGTGACTCGCCACCGTGTCGTTTGAAATTATCTCCAAACCGAGATTTTCGTTGGTCAATCGAACATCCGTGACGAGCGTTTCCGGCAAATAACAAAGTTCGCGCCGCCAATCGTTTTCATAAATCCACGAAAATTCGCCGTCCGCCCAAACGCCGAAGCGAAACGGAAAACCTTCCGAATGATTTTCCTGCCCGACGTGCGGGTAATAAACGTCGCGGATTTGATATTTGTCGTCGAAGTTGACGAGCAGAGAGCCGTTGCCGACCGGAATATCGCGCATAAAATCAGATTGTTAAAATGTTTTTGACAAGATTCGGAACGACTTTATCGAGCCGGTTGTCATTTGTCCAAAATTCGTTGCAGTTATGATAGACGGCGGCGGCGAGATGCAAAGCGTCGGGCGTTTTTAATCCCGTAAAACCGGCACGAAGTTTCGCCGCTTCGTCGAAAACCTCGCTTGGTATGGCGAGAATTTTTTGCGCTTTGAAAAACGCTTCATAAAGTTTTTGCAGTTGTAAATCTTTTGTTCTGAGCGGCATCACCAGGCATTCGAGACGAGCCAAAGGTGAATAGCAAAATTCGGCTGACGGCGAGGCGTTCATCAAGGTTTCAATTTGACTTGAATAAATCAGATGTTTTTCGACAATGTAGATAATTATGCAGGCATCGAGATAAATTCTGCTCATTCCCATGAATTCCTCGCTTCATTAATTTGCGCTTCGATTTCCTCCGCCGGATAACTTTTTCGATTGGCAAATTCAGGACTTTTGAGCAATTCCAAAACCTGCCGCGCATTGCCTTTACTCTCTTGCGCTCCGTTTGTTTCTTCCAAAACAGTGACAATCGCCCGCGCTTTTCGCGTCACGCGCAAAGGTTCGAGCAATCGCACATTGCCGTCAACATCAATTTCCGCTTCGACTGTTTGCAGCATAATGTCTTCTCCAAAACGCTTTGATTATAACACGAAGCCGTCGGGCATCATCAATTCAAACCGGCAAAAATCCACCGCAAATAATGCGAAAGAATACTTGCCGGTGCGCCTGAAAAGTTTTTGATTTCGAGTTGACGAAAAATAAGCCGCGTCAAAAATTTTTGATTAATTCGGAAGACTTTTCGACCACTTCTTTTTCACTCTTAAAAGCCAGCATTTCAATTGCGTCTTCAATCTTCACCCAACGCGCTTCGGAAACTTCGTGGTCGTGATTTGCGGTGTCGCCGGAAAGGTATTTCATTAGATAAAAATGAACGAACTTGTGAAAGCGAACGCGCTCGCCGGATTGCGTGCCGAAATACCAATACTCGATTGTTTCGATTTTCTCGATTATCTCCGCCTCAATTCCGGTTTCTTCCCGAACTTCGCGCAACGCCGCAATTTCGGGCGTTTCGCCTTCGTCCACAAGACCTTTCGGCAACTGCCAACGACGGCTCGGATTGACGGCGATAATCACGACTTCAAAAGCCGCGCCGACTTTCCGAAAAGCCGCGCCGCCCGCCGAAACCTGTTCGACGGTTGGAATTTTCGATTTGTTTTCTTCAGTTGGCAGTTTTACCATTTATTGCTTTACGGCTTTTTCGACGACTTCGTCCAAACGATTTCTTATTGTCGAATCAAAACCGATAAATTTTTCGATTAATACGCCGTTGCGGTCGAAAACGGCGGTTTGCGGAATATCGCTGCGATTGCCGAAAATAAAATTTGTCAGCGCATCTTCGGGCGTTGCCAGCGCGTAATCAATCTTTAATCTTTCGGCAAAAACCGGAACTTGCGGACGGTCGTCTTCGCCGCCGACGTGCAGCCCGACGATTTCCAGATTTTCTTTGCCGTATTTCGTTTGCAATTGTTTCAGATGCGGAATTTCTTCGAGACAAGGCGGGCAATATGTCGCCCAAAAATCCAGAATGACGATTTTGCCCTGCAAATTTTTCAATTTTTGTTCGCCCGCGTCAACATTTGTTACTCCGTCAAAAATCGTCCAAGTCATCTCGCCGAGCGGTTTCGACGGCGGCATCGGCACGTTCGTCTGCGGAACATTATTGATCGAAATCGGTTTTTTGCCGATTGAAACCGGCGCGGCGGCAGGTCTGCAAGACGCGAAAAGCGAAATGAAAATACAAAAAAATAGAAAAGCGAAAATTTTCATCAGCGTCTATTTTAAGGAATTTCAACGCAAAGACGCAAAGAGGCGAAGACGCAAAGGAGGAATATATTTTTTAGTTTGTCAGTTAGAACACTAATTTTCCGACTTAACTTTAAAAAATGTTTGCGCCTTTGCGTCTTCGCCTCTTTGCGTTAAAAATTACCTGTGAGTTTTTATCCGAACAAAATAAACGAAAGATTTTGCAGTCCCAGGAATGCCGGAAAAGTTGAAAAGGCGAACGCCGTCGGAACGGGAGCGAGTTTTGTTTGCGGCTCGTTTGTCAGATTTTATCTGCAAATTGATCCGGCAGCAAAAAAAATCACCGAAGCGAAATACAAAACCGACGGCTGCGGCTTTTTGATTGCGGCGGCGGAAGTTACGGCGGAAAAAATCGTCGGCGAAAAACTCACCGAACTGCACGGACTCGATAGAGACGCGCTTCGCCGTTTGATCGAAACGGAACTCGAAAGTTTTCCGTCCGGGCGAAATCACTGCGCGGAAATTTGCCTCGACGCTTTGCAGCAGGCATTTTTAAATTTTCGCGCCGCTCAAATCGAAGAATTCACCGGCGAAAAGGCTCTAATCTGCACTTGTTTCAGCGTCTCCGAAGAAACGATTGAAAAAGTAATCGCCGAAAACCGAATTGAAACAGTCGAACAAGTAACGGCGGTTTGCAATGCCGGCGGCGGCTGCGGTTCGTGCGAATTTTTGATTCAGGAAATGATTGATGTTTATTGGAACGAAAGTGATTTTATAGATTGATAAAACCGGCAGTTTTTAACTGTCAACTGTTCCGGCAAAGCGTTCGGCAAAAAGTTAGTAAAGCGGCGCAAACGAAAATTCAAAAACAGCTTCTATATTTTAAGCCCGAAAAATTATGATATAATCAAAAACTTCAGTCGCTTCGGCGGCGAAAATATAAAATTTACGGAGAAACAAAAATTAGATTTACAATCTAAAGTCACGAACAATAAATCGCAAATATGGACGATCCCGCTAGTTTATCTTTACTTTTCTTTTTTGCCGAAGCCGCGCCCGCGCCGGTAATACCATCGCTTATTTCCACGGCTTTAAATCTTTTGCTGGTTATTTTTTTAGTGCTTGCCAACGGCTTTTTCGTCGCCAGCGAGTTCTCGCTCGTCGCCGTCAGAAAATCGAGAATCGAAGCGATGGTCGCCGAAGGACACAAAGGCGCAGAGCGCGTATTGGGTTTATTAAATAATCTGAACGCCTATATTTCCGCAACGCAGCTCGGAATTACGCTCGCCTCGCTCGCGCTTGGCTGGGTCGGCGAACCGGCAGTCGCCGCTTTGCTCGAACCGATTTTGATTAGCTTAGGCGAAGCGACAGGAATGACTTTTCTGGCTTCAGGCACGGTTTTGCACACGATTTCGTTTACCATCGCATTTTCATTTATCACATTTTTGCACATCGTCTTTGGCGAACTCGCGCCGAAGACGGCGGCTCTCGAACTTTCCGAAAGAGTTTCAATCGTTATCGCTCTGCCTTTACTGATTTTTTATAAAGTTTTTTCTTACCCGATCCGTCTGCTTGACTGGACGGGAACGAAAACCGTGCGAATTTTCGGACTGCATCCGTCGGGTGAACACGGTTCGAGCTATACGGAAGAAGAGATTCGGCAACTGGTTAATTTGTCAGAGGCAAGCGGTCATCTCAATGAAGGCGAGCGGCGTTTAATCAATCAGGTTTTTGAATTTTCCGAAACGACCGTGCGCGAAGCGATGATTCCGCGCACGGAAATCGTCGCCATTTCCGAATCCTGCACGGTCGAAGAGATCGCGCTTTCGTTTCGTCAAAACGGCTATTCGCGTCTGCCCGTCTATCGCGGCTCGCTCGACGATATGATCGGTTTTATTCACAGCAAAGACGTAATGGCTTTTCTGCTCGAACCGGAAACGTTCAAACTCGACCTCGTTTTGCAAAAACCGATGTATGTTGTTGACACGGCGCGGCTCGAAGACGTTCTCAAACAAATGCAGAAGGAAAAATTTCACTTCGGTTTTGTCGTGGACGAACACGGCGGCGTTGAGGGAATTATCACTCTGGAAGACCTTCTCGAAGAAATCGTCGGCGATATTTCCGACGAACACGACGAAGAAGTAAACGAACAAATCCGCGAGCAGCCCGACGGCAGCTATTTTTTGGACGGCGGTTTGGCGATCAGAGATTTAAACCGGCGTTTGGAAATGAGTCTGCCCGTTTCCGAAGGCTACACGACGATTGCCGGATTTTTAATGAGCCAATCGGGGCAAGTTTTGAGCGAGGGCGAAACCGTTCCTTTTAATGGACATATCTTTAAAATTGAAAAAGTCGTAAAACGTCGTATTTTGAAGGTTAGAATGGAAAAATCTTAATTTAGTGGTGAATGGTGAACAGTGAAAGGTGAATGATGAGTTTGAGATTCATCATTCACCTTTTTTTCTGGTAGATTTATCAGATAAGTTTTAAGAAAATCTACTGACAGGAGTTTTTATAATAAAATGAGTTTAATCGAAACAATTTGGGCGCGTGAAATTTTGGATTCGCGCGGAAATCCGACGGTCGAGGCGGAAGTAATTTTGGAAGACGGAACGCAGGGACGCGCGGCAGTTCCGTCGGGCGCGTCAACCGGCGAAAACGAAGCCGTCGAACTGCGCGACGGCGACGATTCGAGATATTTGGGCAAAGGCGTAGAAAATGCGGTCAATAATATTATCGAAAAAATCGCTTACGAACTCGAAGGTTTGGACGCGCTCGATCAGACGTTGATTGACGAAACTTTAATCGCGCTCGACGGCACGGAAAATAAATCGAATCTCGGCGCAAACGCGCTGCTTGCTGTTTCGATGGCGACGGCGCGGGCGGGCGCGGCTTTTCAGGAAATGCCGCTTTATCGTTACATCGGCGGAGTCAACGCGAAAACTCTGCCCGTTCCGATGATGAATATTATCAACGGCGGCGCACACGCCGACAACAACGTAGATTTTCAGGAATTTATGATTATGCCCGTCGGCGCGGAATCGTTTTCCGAAGCTCTGCGGGCGGGCGCGGAGATTTTTCACAATTTGAAATCGGTTTTGAAATCTCGCGGACTGGCGACGAGCGTCGGCGACGAAGGCGGTTTCGCGCCGAATCTAAAATCGAACGAAGAAGCGATTGAAACGATTCTCGAAGCCATCGAAAAAGCCGGTTACAAGGCTGGCGAAAACATAATGCTTGCGCTCGACCCGGCGGCAAGCGAATTTTACGACGGCACGAATTACGTTTTCAAAAAGTCGGACAAGCGCGTTTTATCGTCAGACGAAATGATTGCGTATTGGACGGAATGGACGGAAAAATATCCGATTATTTCCATCGAAGACGGTTTGGCGGAATCGGATTGGGACGGCTGGACGAAAATTACACAAAATATCGGGAAAA